>JACQFZ010000068.1 GCA_016199745.1 Gammaproteobacteria bacterium | reverse complement strand
GTCTGGCTCAGCCCAGGGAGGGGCTGTGCCAGACATAGTTGGTCGCCAAAAGTGAGAAGCGGAGGATGTCTTTGCGCCACCCCGGGGGGTGCTTCTCTTTGGTTACTTTCTCTTGCACCAGCAAGAGAAAGTAACCCTGGGCTGCGGGGCGGAGCATCCCGCTGATTATATTTATTACACTCGACCAGCATCGCCCCAACGGGGCGATTCCACCCCCCTGCACAACTTCTGCACCAACATTCCCCCACTCCTGCACAGTTCCATCACCACCCCTGCACACCACCCCACCATGCTTACCCCATCGCCATATCCAAGGGGGACCCGTGATCAAACGACTGATTGCCATCGGCTTCATCTTCGCCTGCACCGCCATCGCCTGGGGAATCCTCGGCGGAACCATTTTTACCCGCACCTACAGCTCCGACTCCGACCTAAAATCCCGCGTCGAACGCATCTGGGGCACACCGCAGGCGCAGCACGTACCGACCGCAAGCTACACCGTCGAACGCACCGAGAAAGAAGAATCGCTGGTCGACGGCAAAAAAGTCGTAACGACCAAAAAAGTGTACGACGCCTATTCCCTGCCGCTCATGGGTAGCGACGTGCTGGTAAAACTAGGACTCGACTACCGGCAAAAGGGATTGCTCTGGTATTCCACCTACATCACCGACTTCGCCGCCAGTTATCGCTTCCGTAACGACACTAACGAGCACCGAGCCACACACATCAGTTTCCCGTTCCCGGCGCAAGGCGCCAACTATGACGACTTCAAGTTTTCCCTCAGAGATGGCAGCTGGACCAATCGACCGGAAGCCCGCGACGGTGCTATCGACGGCATTATCACGCTCGATGCCGGACAAGAAGTGGTCATCGACGTCACCTACAAAAGCCAAGGACTGGACCAGTGGCGCTACCTCTTCGGCGACAACGCGCCCGACAATACCGCTAACAACAGCGTGACCGCCGTGCGCGATTTTCGCTTGGTCATGGAAACTGATTTCAACGATATCGACTTCCCGGACGATTCGATCGCACCGACCTTCAAAGAGCGCACCGAGGACGGCGGCTGGCGCCTCGTCTGGCAATACGAAAATCTCATCGCCGGCGTCAACATCGGCATGCTCATGCCGCAAAAGCTGCAACCGGGGCCACTCGCCGGCCAGATCAGCTTGTTCGCGCCGGTGTCGCTATTCTTCTTTATCGTCGTCATGTTGGTGTTGAGCATCATGCAGCGCATCGACCTCCACCCGATGCACTTCTTCTTCCTATCGGCGGCATTCTTCGCTTTCCATCTGCTACTGGCGTATCTCGTCGATCATTTGCCGATCCACGCCGCCTTCGCACTGGCGTCGGTCGTGTCGTTAGCGTTGGTCGCAAGCTACTTGCACGCTGTGATTAGCGCGCGCTTCGCCTTATTAGCCGCCGCCGCGCAATGGGTGTACTTGGTGTTGTTCTCGTATGCGTTCTTTTTTAAAGGATTCACCGGCATCGCCGTCACCGTTGGCGCCGTCCTTACGTTGTTCGTCATGATGCAACTGACCGCGCGGACCAACTGGACCGAGGTGTTCGGTAAAAATTCTTAGTATGATGAGGAACAACAACAATTTTTTTAGGGCGGAACCTTCGCCCTGTTTTTTTAATCCGTCCCAGTCCAACAATAGCTATATATGAGGGAGTTCATGCCTTACCGCGTCCGGATCACCTTGCTGACCGCTGTTCTCTTATTAGTAAGCATCGCCTTCCCACTGCTCGCACAGGCACAGTCGTTCGAGGTGCTCGATGTCTCCGAGCGCACGCTCGACGATGCGCCGGCGCTGGGAATTCTATTCGGCGGCGTGCTGGATGGGCGCAAGCGGTATGACAGTTATCTCACCGTAACCGATGACGCCGGCGCGGCCGTCAACGGCGCTTGGGTGCTGAGCAGCGACAAACGCATGCTCTACTTCCCGCACATCGAACCCTCGAAAAGCTACACCGTACTCATCCGTCGCGGACTTCCATCCGCCACCGGCAATGTCGTGACCGACGCGGTCGAGCGCAACGTCAAAACGCGGCCAATGCCGCCGTCCTACGGCTTTGCCAGCCGCGGCTCGGTATTGCCGGCACGACTAACCGACGGTCTGCCGGTAATGATCGTTAACGTGCCGGAAGTCGACGTCCAGTTCTTGCGCGTCAAAGACGGCAAGCTGCCGCAGTTCATCAATCGATTCGTGCGCGACTCGAACATCTCGCGCTGGACACTGCAAGAACTATCACCGCTCACCGAGAGCGTATACATCACGCGCTTTACCACCGGCGCCAAGCGCAATACCCGTTCGATCACGAATATTCCGGTCGAAGACATCAAAGAGCTGAAAAAGCCAGGCGTTTACATTGCCATCATGTCGCGCCCGGGTGAATTCAACTACGACGAGCGCATCACTCACTTCTTCGTCAGCGACATCGGCCTGCACGCACGCGCTTATGTCGACGGCACCGATGTCTATACCAACTCACTCGCCAGCAGTCGCGCGCTCACCAACGTCGAGCTCGAGCTGTTCGACAACAACGGTAAATCCATTGAGAAAGCACGTACTGACAATCGCGGCATAGCACACTTGGTCGGTCGGCCGCAGAACAATCAAGTATTAGTCGCACGCGCCGGCACTCATTTCTCGGTCATCGCCTTCCGCGAGCCGGCGCTCGATTTGTCCGAGTTCGACGTCAGTGGCAAGGCGGCAACACCACTAGCCGCCTTCATCTACGCTGATCGCGATCTTTATCGCCCCGGCGAAACGGCGTTCGTTTCGGTATTGCTGCGCAATGACGACGGCCGTGCCGTGCCGGCGCAGCCGCTGCAAGCCGTGCTGCGCCGCGCTGATGGTAAAGAGATGGGTACCTTTATCTGGCAACCGCAAACGCACGGCTACTATCAGCAGAACCTGCCGATCCCGGCGGACGCAGAAACCGGCCTGTGGACGCTCGAAGTCCGTGCCGACCCAGCGGCGAAAGTGCCGAGCGGCACGTTTTCGTTCCACGTCGAAGAATTCTTGCCTGAGCGCATGAAGCTCGACCTCGCCAGCGCGCAGGCGCAACCGAAATACGACGACGATCTAAAAATCGATATCAACGGCGCCTACCTGTACGGTGCACCCGCCACCGGCAATCGCTTTACCGCCGTGCTGAATACGCGGCGCGAGAAGAGCCCAGTGACCAACCTCGCCGGTTTCGTCTTCGGTGATGTCGACGATGACACGTCGATCCGGCGTGAAGACCTGCCGGAGCTGATGCTCGACGACGCCGGCCACGGCAATTTTAGCGTGCGGCCGTTCAGCGGCCGGCCGAAATCGCCAATGCTGGTACGCGTCACCGGCTCGTTGTACGAAAGCGGCGGTCGACCGGTAGTGCGCTCGTTCCAGCGCATCATCTGGCCGGCGCCGGCCATGATCGGCATTCGGCCGCTGTGGACCGGCGACTATGCGCCGTACAACAGCACAGCGCGTTTCGAGGTCGTGCGCGCCAACGCCGATGGTCAATTGTTAGCGGCGAAAAACCTCGACGTGAAAGTCATTCGCGAAGATCGCAACTATTACTGGAGCTACGACGAGCAACAAGGCTGGCACTACGACTACAGCGAGGCGCAATACCCGATCCATCGGCAAAGCCTGGACACCGCCGCCGGCAAACGCAGCGAACTCGCGTTTCCGGTGGAATGGGGCTCCTATCGTATTGAAATTCTCGATCCAGAATCCGGTCTGACCGCACGCTATCGCTTCCAAGCCGGCTGGGACTGGAAAGATCCGAGCCAAAAAAGCGCACGCCCCGACCGCGTCGTCATCAAGCTGGACAAAGCCGCCTACCGTGCCGGCGACGTCGCCAAAGTCACGCTCGTGCCGCCGCACGCCGGCGAAGCGATCGTCCTGGTCGAGAGCGATCATGTGATGTGGAGCACGCGCGTCTCAGTCCAGACCGCCGGCAATACCATTAACGTGCCGATCGGCAAAGATTGGGCGCGGCACGATCTCTATCTCAGCGCCATCGTACTGCGTCCGGCCGAGGCCAAGGAGCGCATTACGCCGAATCGAGCGATGGGCATCGTCCATTTGCCACTCGATCGCAGCGACCGCAAGCTGACGGTGAACGTCGATGCGCCGAAGAAGCTGCGGCCGGAGCTACCGCTCAAGATCAAGCTCAAGTTGCCTGAAGTCAAAAACCAAGCGGCGATGGTTACGATTGCCGCCGTCGACGTTGGCATTCTCAACATTACCGACTTCAAAACGCCGGACGCATTCGGCTATTTCTTCGGCAAGCGCGGCTACGGCGCCGAGGCGTACGATCTTTACGGCAAGGTGATCGAAAACCTGAAAGGCGCACGTGCCAAACTCAAGTTCGGCGGCGACGCCGATACGTCCTCACTCCGCAAAGACAAACGCGCGCAGGCCGAAGTAAAAACCGTCGCCCTCTTCAGTGGACCAGTGACGGTCAATGCCAACGGTGAAGCCGAAGTGAGCCTCGCCCTGCCCGACTTCAACGGCACGCTGCGCATCATGGCGGTCGCATTTACCGACGATCGCTTCGGTGCCGGCGAATCCGAGGTCGTGGTCGCAGCACCGGTAGTCGCCGAAATTGCGACACCGCGCTTCCTCGCACCCGGCGATCGATCGAGTCTGACGCTCGATGTGCAGAACATGAGTGGTCAAAAACAAAACTTGCACGTGAAGCTGACGGCGTCATCGCCGCTAGTGTTAGCACCGGCGGATACGACGCTCACGCTCGACAATCAGCAAAAGAAAACATTGCGCTTCGATCTCAGCGCCGACCAGGCGTACGGCGTCGGCGTGATCGAGCTGGCGCTTGAAGGCCAAGGGATATCGACCAAACGTCGCTGGGATCTCGGCGTACGGCCGGCCTGGCCTGGCGAGCGGCGGTTGTTGCACAAGGCGCTCAAGCCCGGCGAAACGTTGTCGTTGACCGATACGTTGGCGGCCGACCTAATGGACAAAACCGTCGAAGCCCAGTTGCTGCTGTCAAACGTGCCACCGATCAACATTCGCGGCGCCGTACGTGGCCTGCTGCAATATCCGTACGGTTGTCTTGAACAAACGACCAGCAGCGCCTACCCGCATGTGTTCATCGATGAAGCCAAAGCAACCGAACTCGGATTGAAGCCGCTGTCGTTGCGCGAACGCGCCGAACGACTGGATCATGCGATCCAGCGATTGTCGACCATGCAGCTGGCCAGCGGCGGCTTCAGCCTCTGGGACAGCAGTGGCCCGGAAGAAACTTGGCTGACGCCGTACGTAACGAGCTTCCTGCTCGACGCGCGCGAGCAAGGCTTCAGTGTGCCGGAGCCGATGTTGAAGCGTGCGCTCGATCAATTGCACAAGCGCCTGCTCGCCGGGGCGCCGTTGTCGCACACCGATCATTACAGCGATTCGCCGGCACATCTGGCGTTCGCCGGCAACGCTTACAGCGCCTATGTGTTGGCACGCGTGCAGCGCGCGCCCCTCGGAACGCTGCGCACGCTGTACGATCATCACCGTACGCAGGCCGAATCCGGTTTGCCGTTGGTGCATCTCGGCATTGCCTTGAAGCTCATGGGCGATGAAACGCGCGGCTTAAGCGCAATCCGTGAAGGCATCGCCAAGGCACGACATGAACAGTGGTACCTCGGCGATTACGGCAGCGAGGTGCGCGACATGGCGTTGATGTACGCCCTGCTCGAACGGCACCAGATAACCGTGAACGGCAAAGACAAGCTGTTGTTCACACTCGCCGGTGAACTGCACAACCGACAGTACTTCAGCACGCAAGAGCAATTTGCCATCTTCCTCGCCGGTCACTCACTGCTCAAAGATGCCGGCGGCACCTGGAGCGCCGGCCTGACAGTCGCCGGCAAAGACCAGCCGTTGACCAGCAAGGGTCGCTGGTTACGGGTGATCA
The DNA here is from genome assembly GCA_016199745.1 of Gammaproteobacteria bacterium. Taxonomy (NCBI): domain Bacteria; kingdom Pseudomonadati; phylum Pseudomonadota; class Gammaproteobacteria; species Gammaproteobacteria bacterium. Next base: position 97,355 of record JACQFZ010000068.1, on the reverse strand, counting down.
GCGGCAGCGAACTGCGTAAAGGCGTTAGCGTGACCGCGAAGGACGGCGGAACGTTGTATGCCGAGCTGGAAGTTACCGGCTATCCGAAAGAGGCGCCGAAGCCGAAGCAAGATGACATCGGCATCGTTCGCAACTTGTACACGCCCGATGGCCAACCGCTGGGCGATCGTTCGCTCAAGGTCGGCGAAATGCTGCTGGCGCATTTGAGCGTGCAGAGCGCGCGCGCGTTCGAGGACGGATTGGTCGTCGATCTACTGCCGGCCGGGCTCGAGGTGGAAAATCTCAATATCTCGAAAGGCGAAACGCTGCAGGATATTACTATCAGCGGCGTGCACCCGCTCGAAGCGATGCAAGCGAACGTCATCAAGCATCAGGAATATCGCGACGACCGATTTGTAGCGGCGATCCGCATTCCGTATGAAGGAACGGTAAATCTATTTTATCTCGTGCGCGTGGTTTCGCCCGGCAGTTACGTGGTGCCGCCGCCGTATGTCGAGGACATGTATCGGCCGGAACATCGTGGAATCGGTACGTCGACGGTATTGCAGGTTGAGAATGCGGCGCACTGATAAAAACAGTTCTACCCTATTCCTCCCCCGCTATCTCGGGGGAGGAAATAGTAACGGGTGGCGCAACCCAGGTACCGGCCATCCACATATCGTCGTCGATCCGATGATGGCTGACTCAGACGATCGAGTCGGCTATATCCGTCCTCGTGCGCGCGGACGAACTAAGCGGGGTACAACTTGCAAACCATTACGACAGCCAAACCCGCTCCGCCGCCCGGAAACCGCTCATCTCGTACGTCGGCAGCGCGACAAATCCCTTTATCTTGCTCGACACGGCATCGATCGTATTGTTGAACATCGGAATGATCTCGCCGCCGTCGTCACGCACCATCTGTTGCAGGTCGTAGTACATCGCCACGTCGAGCTCGGCACGTGCCGTCTCCAACAATCGATCGAAATCGGGCCGCCGCCAATAGGTTTCGTTCCAAACAGCGTCGGATTTATAAACCACCGACAGCATCAGATCGGCGGTGTTGCGCCCGGACCAATAGGACGCGCAGAACGGCCTCTTCATCCAGATGCTGCTCCAATAGCTGTCCGCCGACGCGCGATCGATCTGCAAATCGATGCCGGCGCGCTTAGCGCTTTCTTGGAACACCTGCGCCGCTTCGATCGCACCGGTAAACGCGCCGTCCGACACACTGAGCATGATCGGGCCGGTGTGGCGCGACTTTTTGAAGTGATACCGCGCCTTATCCGGATCGAAACGACGCTGCGGCAGGCTGGCATAAAACATATCGTTCGGCCCGATCGGTTGATCGTTGCCGATTTGCCCGTGACCGACCAACACTTTGTCGACAATCGCTTGCCGATCGATCGCGTACTTCATCGCCAACCGCAGATCCTTATTGTTAAACGGCGCTTGGTCGCAACGCATGGGAAAGCAATAGTGCGAACCACCGGACGTTTCGAAAATTCGAACGTCCTTGCTCCGCGCCAGCGACTGCAAAGCTTTCGGGTCGACTTGATTGATCATATGCACCGCGCCGCTGACGAGCGCCTTAAGACGCGCCGCCGGATCGTTAATCACGAGCGTTTCGACCGAATCGACGAAACCGCGATCGGAGCGGAAATAGCCGGCGTTGGATCGGGTGAGCGCGCGTACGCCGGGCGTGAAATCTTCCAAAATGAAGGCGCCGGTACCGATACCGTCGTCGAAGCGCGTGCCTGCCGGACCGATGGCCAGATGATAGTCGGCGAGCACGTACGGCAAATCGGAATTGCCGCTGTTGAGCGTGATGACGACTTCGTTCGGATGGGTTGCCTTGATATCGACGATCGACGCGAACATCGACTTGGCCGCCGAACGCGAATCCGGCGTGCGATGATGATTGAGCGAATAAACGACGTCGGTGGCCGTGAGCGTCTTACCGTTGTGAAACGTGACGCCGCGGCGGATTTTGAACACCCATCCCTTAGCGCCCGGCTTCGCTTCCCAGCTTTCCGCCAACGCCGGTCGCGCCGTCGGTTTGCCGCGGCCGTCGTTGTCGGCATCGATGTCCACCAATGTGTTATAGAGCTGCGCACTGACCACTTGCATGTGCGCCGCGACGATGTCGGCGGGATCCAAACTGTCGCTGCTACCGCCGCCGTTGACACCGATAAGGAGATTGCCGCCCTTCTTCGGTTGTTCGTCGGCGCGAACGGCGCCGGACACAATGTTACCGGCCAATGCGGTGGAGATACCGAGCGCCGCCGATCGTTTTATAAAGTCGCGTCGACTAATACGCCCAACTGCCCACATTGCCTTGAGAGCTTCCCAATCGTACATGGCAATTCCTCCTTGTCCATTTGCGGTGAGGTGTAAACGTTATGCTCGGGAACTACGTTCTTACGCCACCTTATTTTTCTGGTGCTGATTGCTTGAGATCCCTGGAGATAATACTTGCAGCGCGCAAATCATATCCCTCGCTTTGCCGCATCGCCAGAACGCCGAACATTAAAAATTGGAACAATTTATTGATGGGAATTAAATGCGTAGCATTTTCGTCGTAATGAAACGAATGATTCAACGACCGCGCTTAATAATTACCGTTGTCATTGTCGCCATTCTTGCAATAGGGTTAATTCTCGATCGACTTTACCCACTCCCCCCACTCGATCGGCACTACAGCACGTTAGTTGCGGCGGCCGACGGTACGCCGCTACGCGCATTTGCCGACGACGACGGCGTATGGCGCTATCCGATTACGCTCGACGAAGTGTCGCCGCTTTATCTCGATGCACTGCTCGGCTATGAAGACCGTTGGTTTTATCATCACCCCGGTGTCAATCCGATCGCACTGCTGCGTGCCAGTTGGCAATGGCTATGCACCGGCGAAATCGTTTCCGGCGGCTCGACGCTCACTATGCAGGTCGCGCGCTTACTCGATCCGCACGGACGCACGCTCGGCGGCAAGCTGAAGCAAATTCTGCGAGCGTTACAACTCGAATGGCACTTGAGCAAATCCGAAATTCTCACGCTTTATCTCAATCTCGCGCCGTACGGCGGCCCGATCGAAGGCGTGCAGGCGGCAAGCTTTGCTTACCTCGGTAAACCGGCGAAGACGCTGACGCATGCCGAAGCGGCGTTGCTGGCGGTGCTACCGCAATCGCCGTCGCGCCTGCGGCCGGATCGCAATCCGCAAGCGGCACTGGCCGCGCGCGACAAAGTGCTGACGCGCCTCGCAACTCTCGGCGATTGGCCAACCGCTACCGTTGATGATGCCAAAGCCGAACCGGTGGAGGCACGCTCGCTGACACAACCGATGCTGGCGCCGCTGCTGGCCGAACGTCTGCGCGCAGCGGCGCCCACAACCATGCGTATTCAAACGACCATCGACTACGACATGCAGTGGGCGCTCGAACAGATGATGCGCGATCGTCTCGAACGTTTGCCGGAATACGCCTCGTTGGCGGTGCTGGTGGTCGACAATCGCGATCTCAAGGTACGTGCCTATCTCGGCTCCGGCGACGTGCTAAACGATGCCCGCTACGGCCACGTCGACATGGTGCGCGCCATACGCTCGCCCGGTTCGACACTCAAGCCATTTATCTATGGCGCCGCGCTCGACGACGGTTTGATTCATTCGGAAAGTTTATTGGCCGACGTGCCGACCTCGTTCGCCGGTTATCAACCCAGCAACTTTCAAGGCGGCTTCTACGGGCCGGTGAGCGTACGCGAGGCATTGCAACGCTCGCTCAACGTGCCGGCGGTCGACGTGCTCGATCGACTCGGCCCCGAACGGTTCGCCGGCATCTTGCGTAACGGTGGGCTCAAACTTGAGTTACCGAACGGCGACAAACCTAACCTATCGGTGATTCTCGGCGGCGCCGGTACCTCGCTGCAATCGCTGGTCGGCGCCTACACCGCGCTCGCGCGCGGCGGCATGAGCGGACAACCGCGTCTCACCGAGCAAGAACCGCTGGTCGAGCAGCGCATGATGAGCGACGGTGCCGCCTACATCGTCCGCTGGATGCTGGCGGCTAACCCACGCCCGGGCATGTCGAACGACGTCGATATGTCGGTCGAGCGCCGCGTTGCCTGGAAGACCGGCACGAGCTATGGCTTCCGCGACTCGTGGGCCGTCGGCGTCACCGACCGCTATACCATCGGCGTTTGGGTCGGCCGCCCGGACGGCACGCCCCTGCCGGGTCATTACGGTGCCGTCACCGCCGCGCCGATTTTGTTCGATATCGTCGATAGTCTGCCGGCACCGACGCTGTGGACGCGCGGCTTCACGCCGCCGAGCTCGGTTGCGCAAGTGCAAATCTGTTGGCCGTTGGGAACGGTGCCCGAGGTCGGCAAAGAACATTTGTGTCACGAACGCCGCACCGCCTGGATCTTGAATGACGCGATTCCGCCAACGTTACCCGATCGTATTCAGTCGAGTTCGGCCAGCGATCTTGCGCGTTACTGGGTGAATACCAAAACCGGACACCGCGTCGACGCTGGCTGCACCGCGATCCATCGCGAGTTGCGCGAAACCGCGCGCTGGCCGTCGCTGCTCGAACCTTGGCTGTCGCCGGAACGGCGTGCGCGCTCGCGTTTACCGCGTATCGATGGTTCGTGCCCGCGCACGACGCTGGCAACGGAACGCAGCGGTCTCAAAATCATCGGCGTACGACCGTATGCCGTTCTGCGCCGCGCCAGTGAAGCCGAAAAGGCACCGATGCTGACACTGTCCGCCGTCGGTGGTGATAGCGTCTCGCATTTCTGGTTGATCAACGGCCGCCTGATCCGCGAAACCGCCGCGCAGCAAAATTTTCAATACAGCTTCGCCATGCCCGGGACTTACGACATCACTGCGCTCGATCCTTCCGGCAATTACGACAGTCTGTCGGTAAAAGTCATTCAATAGCCGTCGGAACGCGCGTCGTGATATCCCGACATCGTCACCATCGGTTGTTTTCCGAGCAACGCGGTAAAGCGCTCCGCCGACACCGGTTCACCGTAGTAATAGCCTTGCGCGGCCGGACAGCCGTGCTCTCTCAGGAAGCCCGCTTGTTGGGACGTCTCGACGCCTTCGGCGACGATCTTCAAGTGCAGACTCTGCGCCATGGCAATAATGGCGACGACGATAGCCGCATCGTTGGAATCCTCGCAGATGCCACTAACAAATGAACGGTCAATCTTGAGTGCGTCGACCGGGAATCGTCGTAAGTAAGCCAGGCTGGAATAGCCCATGCCGAAGTCGTCGATCGACAATTGGATGCCCATATCGCGCAACCGCTTCAGTGTCGCCAAGTTTTCCTCGGCCGGCTTCAGCAACATGCTTTCGGTAATCTCCAGCTCCAGCGCCGTTGCGCTGAGCCGATTCTTAGTCAGGAGGTCGGAGATCTGATCTTGAAAGTCCGGTTGATGGAGTTGGCGCGCCGACAAGTTAACGGCCATTCGCAGGTGCGGATAACCGGCGCTGCGCCAATAACTGAGCTGGTAACAAGCTTGCTGCAACACCCATTCACCGATCGGTAAAATCAAACCGGTTTCTTCGGCGGTCTCGATAAATTCGCTGCAATGCAGTAACCGAGTGCTCGATCGTTGCCAACGCAGCAACGCCTCGGCCGAAAAGATACAGCCGGTCGCCAAATCCACCTGCGGTTGAAAATACAAAACCAGCTCGTTGTGCGCGAGCGCCTCGCGCAATTCGTTCGCCAGCATTAGCCGACGTTGTGCCGTTTCGTTCAACGCCGACGTGAAAAACTGAAAATTATCGCGGCCCTTCGTCTTGGCGTGGTACATCGCCGTATCAGCGGCTTGTAACAAGGTTTCGGCATCGGTTCCGTCGGCCGGATAAAAACTGATGCCGATACTGCCGCTGACATGCAATTCTCGGCCATCGACAACGAAGCCCTGCTGTAACGCGGTTAACGCCTTTTTTGCCGCCTTCGCGGCGTCGAAAGTTTCCGCCACTGCCGACAACGTAATCACGAACTCGTCGCCACCTAAGCGAGCGACACTGTCGTCTTTACGCAGACATTGCTGCAATCGGATCGCCACCATCTGCAAAAGCCGATCGCCGACTTGATGCCCGAGCGAATCGTTGATGCGCTTGAAGTCGTCGAGATCGATAAACAGCACCGCGACCAGCTGTCGATTGCGCTGCGCATGGGCAATGGCATGGTTGACCCGATCTTCCAGCAACGCCCGATTGGGCAAACCGGTAAGAATGTCGTGGTGGGCAATATGCTGAATCCGCGCTTCGGCCGTCCGTCGCTCCCGTATTTCCCTAAGCAAGTCTTGGTTCCGGTCCCAAAGTTCGGCGTTTAACTCTCGCAATTTAACGTTGAGCGATTTCAGTTGGCGACCGATGAAAACCGCTACCGCAATGGCGAGGACGATCGTAAAAATAATGGTGATGCCGTGCGATTGCCAAATCGTTATATCGGGCGAAATGACTTGTTTCATCGCCTCAAAGGCGGTCATCAACGCTGCCGTGAACCAAGCCGTTATCAGCGTACGGGCAATGAGCGATCCATCGGGGATCGCATTTGTCAAAGGTACGTTCGCGGGTTTCGAATCTGTGTCGGACAATTCCGCATGGGCGGCTGTAGGCGTCAGTGTGCGCGCTCGGTCGATCGATCCAAGACGAAGCCGGTCCACCTCTCGTCGATGCAGGTCGATTTCAGCCGCGCGGAATCGAACTTCCGCCGATAGCTGGCCGACAATAAACGCGATGGCCAGTAACGCAATAGCCGACGACAGCCACAACGCCCATGCGCCTATTTGGTCGAATTCAACCGTAAAAAAAGACTGCAGACAGAAGAAAGCAAAAATTACGCTGATCAACGACGCGGCAAGTGCCGCCGGCCAAGTGCCCCACTGTGCAGCCAGCAGCGTTACTACGATAACGCCGGACATGGCATAACTTCCCGGGGTATCGCGGATCAAGCTGTACATGGAAATAAAAATAGTTGTAACGATGCCGACCGCTGCAATGGCGACGACATAAGGGAAGGTGATTTTAGCGAGTACGAGGAGACGTGCTCGGAATAGAAGCATCGAGGCTCGGATCTCGCGAGTCCTCACAAGCACAGCCTCCTATCGTTAGGTGCTGTCGAGCGCGGCAGTTTGCGCACGTCTTACTATCGGAAGTACTAAGCGTTAACGCGTAGACTCTCCAACGAGGCAGTAGTTCTGACGACTACCTCTCCTTTCTATTATGTATGCGAATCGAGCTTTTCAAAAGCGGATTCGATCGGTGCCAAAAGTAAGTATTTAAGGTGATTGTTGGCAAAATGGCAGGATCAACGCCACATTAACTGGATCGCGTCAGTGTCGCTACCTTGATCGCAGCGTACAACGACGACATCAAACCAGTTTCGGAGGACCGCCTGGGTTAAGTTCCGTCAATACCGTCAGCGGCGAGTACAGCGCCGCATCGGCAATGGGAATGATCTCGGCATATCCCGCAACGGCATACCATTGCCGGACCGGCACCGACAAACGCGGCGCAAACACCTGCGCTGTTTGGCAAAACCAGCAGAAACCGAGCTTACAGTGAGGTGCATGGTCGCCGGTGGCGGCGGAATCGGCGACAACGTGGTAAGCGTGATGCGCCGCCTGCTCAATGGGCGATAGGGGCTGTGCCTTCTTGCACTAATGCCTGATCGATCAACGTAATCTCAATGCGGCGGTTTTGCTTGTGGCCGGCGGCGGCACCGATAGCATCAACCGGCGCATACTCCGCGCGACCGGAGGCAATCAATCGTTCCGGGGGAACACCGACCTTTTCTTGCAAGTACCGGACGACCGTCGTCGCTCGCGCGGTCGATAATTCCCAACTGGACGGAAATACTTTTTTAGTCTTGGCGATCGACGCGTCGTCGGTGTGACCGACGACGCGAATCACCTTGCCGTCGTACGCTTTTAACGTGTCGCCGACCTTCTTCAGCACCTTCTTGCCGGAGGCTTTCAGACTCGCCTGCCCCGCATCGAAAAATAGCTGCTCCGGTACGTCGACGGTCAACATGTTCTTGTATTGTTTAACCTCGAGCTGACCTTGCTTCACTTCCTCGGCCAAATCGTGCAATAGCGCGTCGTACTGCACTTGCGTATCTTCGCTCGACGTTTGCAACTGTGCCTTTTGCTGTTGCAGCGACTCGATCTGCTTTTGCAAATCCGACTGCTGCTGCTCGAGCGATTTGTGCTGCTGACCCAGCAAGCCCACTTCCGTCTGCAATTCCACCTGCTCCCGTTCCAGCGACGTCTTCTGCAACTGCAACTCGGTGCGCTCCGACTCGAGCTGGGCGATCTGCTTTTCAAGCTCCGACCGCTCGGTTTGTAACTGCGCGATCTCCTGATTCTTTTCCGTTTCCAGCTTCTCGTAGGTACCCTTCGTGACACAGCTACTCATCATGACGACTGCAACAAGAACGGCACCACCTTGCCTGAACATCGTTATCCCCTTTCGATCGACTTAGTTAGGTTGTAGAAACTCGCCAGGAATCGAAGAGTACCGCAGGTTGCGGCTTCGAGGGACACTGTAATCCATCGTTATCCGGTCGATCGCACCACGGCCTTAGTTGGCGGCGGCAAAATAGCGCTTCAGGCGGAGGAAGTGCCTTTCGAAAGCATGGTACGAAAGCGCAGCGACACAATAAGACACGACGGTGCCGGCGACGATATAGATCAACGTCCCCCACAAACTGGAATGATTCTCCCAGCCATACGCGCGCGCCAGCGGCCGAGCAATGATTTCTTGTAGTGGGATATGCAACACATACATCGCATAACTATAAAGTGCCAATCGGCGCAATAAAGTGTTGCGCAACAACCTCGACCACCAGCCAGCGGCACCACTCAGGTCGGCGCAGGCGGCGGTCAGCACCAGCAAGCATGAACCGATGGCGATGAACGTGTAGCCGATAGACTGCGGCAAAAAGCCAAATTGTTGGTAGAGGTGACTAAGCGGCGCCCCGAGCGCCAGCACGGCGATGCAGACCCAAAGCAGTTGCTGTTGCCGCCCCACCAGCCGTTCACGCCATACCGGCAAGCGTAACGCCGCGGCGGCGGCGGCGCCGAGCGCGAGCGCGTCCATGCGACACACGGAAAACTGATACAGCGCATCGTGCGAGAACCCGGCGTACAGCAAAACGAGCCGGATAACGAGCGCCAGCGCGGCAACAATCAGACTTAGCTTCAATACCTGACGGGTCCCTAACCGATACACCACGAACGGCCATAGCAAATAGAACTGTTCCTCGACCGCCAGCGACCAAAAATGCGGCAACGAGAATTCGCGCGGGTGAAACGGCTGTACCCAATTCGACAAGTACACTACCGACCAGAGCTCGCTCGGCGAGATGCGATGCCAAAGATTAAATATCGGCAATACCACGAACATGACAAACAACGTTGCGTAATAAAGCGGGAAAATTCGTAGCGCGCGCCGTGCGAAGAACGACTTGAAATAATTCGGTGCCGCACGCGTATCGAGCAAAATGCCGGTAATGAGAAAACCGCTGAGCGCAAAGAACAACGGTACGCCAATCCAGCCATGGTCCAGCCACACCGCGAGCAGATACGACACGGCGCCATGCGGCTGCGACAACGGACTCAAGTTGTGCATGACCACCATTAAAATAGCGAGACCGCGTAGACCGTCGAGCGCCGGCAGGCGTTGCGACAACGTGGCCGGTTCTATGGCCGAGACGGCGGAATTCGCTTGCGCGACCGCAGATGTGTTAGGCACCGATGGAAATACTGACATGTTATTTTTGACCGAAACCCGCTTCCCGCCACTTCAACGTTTGCGTAAATAGTGCCCTACCAAGTGATCTCGTAGTAACTCTACCACCTGACGTCGTGGAGCACGGGTATTAAACGTATGATTAGTTTTATCGATGCGCCACAACTTGATGAACCCACGCCGACGAAAGCGCTTAACGGCGCCGGCGGCGCCGAACATTAATAAGTCGTATCCTGGATCGAAGCGCGAAAACACGAACGTCAGCTTGCGGCCCGCTTTAATTAACTTGCCGATATCCGCCTTGAGATCGTCGGTCGCAACGGCACTGTTCGTGTCGTTGCTAGATTTTCGCGATTTTATTTTGCTGCCGATAACCGCGAGCATTCGCCGGAAGACGGTCATGAATATACCGGCGAAATCGGTATCTTTGCGCAGCAATTTCACCCAACTGCGCGGGTTGCGCAGCGCGCGCATGTAGCGCTGCCAAGTTTCGTACTGCTGCAACGCCGGCGCTTCGAGCGACATGCCCGGCTTGTAATAAAAGGTCAGTGGATTGATTAGCACGCATTCCACGATCGGCCGCTCAGCCAACTCTAAGCCGGCATGAAACGCTGCATGCGCACCGGAGCACAGGCCCATGATAACAAACGACGCCGCGCCGGCGCGTGGCGCGACGGTTTGCATTGCCATATCGATGACATCGCTGGCATCGGCAACATACGGGTTATTTTCCGCGTCGACGTTATCGATAACGCTATCGCCCAATCCAGGAAAATCGAAACGCAGGCAACGAAAGCCGGCTCGTGTCAACGTTCGCGCCAGAATGACATAGAGATTGTTAGAGCCAACGTGATGCGTCGATCCGGCATTGGGCAATAAAATCGTTGGCGCAGCGCTATTACCTGTCAGCGGTTCGCTCAGTATTCCGAAAAGCGTGCTCGCCGGGCCGAAGCGCACGATCGATTCACGAATCTCGCCGACGACGAGCTGGCGCGCACCGCCAGCGAGCGCACGCGGCTCCGCCCGGTGGCCGGTCGACGCCTCGGTGTTGCTATCTGCAGCAGCCACCAACCATTCGACGATCTCGGCAATTGCTGTCTGCGGCACGATCGTATCGTGCGGCGATGCGAACATCCGAAGATAACCCGGCAACACGCGTTGCTCGATAGACAATCCGGTCGCCGACCATTTATCGCGCACGCGCGTGTCTGCGGCCATATCATCGCGCGCGACGAGCAACACTCGCCGTGCCGTCGGCGGCGTCTCTTCAAGATTAATCGGTGCAATATCGCGTTGGGTTTCCGCGGTCGTGACAAAGCCGCCGGCCTCGAGGTCCGCTGACTCGAGCAACACCATGCCCGGCGTATCGCCGGCGACATGCAACGCCTTAAGCTCACGGATATAGGTGCGTCCGCGCACACATGGCGCCCACAATACTAAGCACGATAAGGCGATTTGCTGCGAGGCGATGGCGGCCAGCGTTGCTCCCATGCGCAGGCCGATTAAACCAATATGCGCGCAACCAGAGGCGGCGCGCAACGTCTGCACCGCTTCTTGAATGCTGTCGAGCCAGGCAGCGACGCGACCCGGATCCTCGGAGCTGCCCATGGAGTCGCCGGTACCGTGATAATCGAAACGAAGCGCCGGTATACCGGCAGTCGCGAGTCGATCGGCCAAGTGCCGTAGCGATCGATGCGAGCTCATATATTCATTGCCGAGCGGTGGGCATATAACGATCGCCAGCTTGCGTGGCGCAACGCCTGCCGGGGCGTGGTACCAACCGAACAGTGAGCGCTCCGCTGGGCCGAAATAAAGCGGTGCACGGGTCAGCGCCGACGCCGACGCGGCACCGAGCGCACTGTTACCGGCAGTCTGACCGTTGGTATCGAACGGAACTAGGCTCATGCATCTTTGACGACGATACGCACGGCTTCTTCGAGATTCAGCGCCTCGACATAGCCCCGAAGCTTCGCTGTATCGCCGGCAACGCTTTGCAATTTGACCACCTTCTTCCGATCAGGCGGCAGATGAAAATAATTGTCGTCGGCGACGAACCCTTTGCTGTCGAAGTGCACGGCGTACAAAAACCGATCGCTGGTCAGCATTACTTCGTAAGCGTTGTCACCGACGCGGCGCGCTTCGGCCGAGACGGTAGCGCCGCGCCGCTCAGGCTCGCTCGCTCCCGGAAAGTGAAACGCCTCGGCGATAACACCGCCCTGCTCGTCCAGCAAGGTGGCAATCACGACATCATGCTTCGGCGGCCCAAAGCGGTACACGTACGAGGTGTCGTAAAAGCCGTCGAACAAGGCATCCGCCGCGAATGCCGCTTTCGAACGCGGCGCGATATGACACGCGGTTTTAGCGCGTGCTGTTACGACCCGCTCATCTCGCAGTAGCATCAATTCTAGGGTTCCGGTCAGCACACGATCGCTCTCGTTGATGACATGTGCATGCACACCGTCCAGGAGTTCGTCGGTTAACAGCACCGTCTGCGGTTGCCACGCGCGTCGCAAATAGTAGAAACAGGCTTTAGGTATTCCGCAACTGTCCAAAATGCCCCAGCCGGCGCCTGGCCATAAATCCTTTAGGAACCAGACGAGCGCACCATGGCATGAGTTATAAGCGCTACGCCATTCGGAAAACACCTGCGACATCATCTCGCCGGTGGTAACGCGTGCGAGCGCCAAATAACGGTCCGGGTCGAAACAACGCAAACGCACTGGATCGGTCGCAAACAGTTGCGCCAAATAATGGTCACGCACATCTTCGAAGTCCCAGCCGGCGCCGGTATCGCGCGGCGTGCGCCGTTTCCAGCGCGGATCGTGCGTTACCGGGGTGGCGCCGTCCATTAGCAAATCAATGGTTTGTTTCTCCGGGACATTGGCGAAACCAAGACATTCCGGTGTAAACCGAACCTTGGCGCGCCGCACTTCCGATACCGGTCGTAGATAAGCGCCGACACCGTAGTAATGCGTGATGCCGGTGCCGACGTGGAACGGCAGTGTGCCGCCACTCGGCGTCGATGCGACATATGGCGTGCCTGGATGCCAGCGCTCGCACAACTCCGGCAGAATCTGCGAGAACAACGGACTGCGCCAAGCATCGCGCGCAATTCCGAGCATCGCCGCCTGTTGCTCGACTTCGCTGTTACCGCAATAGACTGCAACACAGGTATGCCGGCGTAAGCGCTGCAATTGTTGCGTGACTTCCGTGCGCACTGAGGTCTGAAATGCAGCATCGTCCACCGGGTAGTCCATGTTGGCGAACATAAAATCTTGCCAAACCAGAATGCCCAGTTGATCACACAGACGATAAAAGCTCGAATCTTCGTACAGCATGGTGCCGCCGATACGCAACATATTGGCACCGGCCCACTGCATTAACCGTAAGCTGTGCGACAGCGTCGCCGCCGTGCCGGCCAGCGAGACAATATCGCTCACGGTCCAGCAAGCGCCGCGACAAAAAATCGGCACGCCGTTCACGCGCAGCTCGAAGTCGCCATTGTCGTTCCGCACGTCGATCCGCCGGAAGCCGACAGAACCACAATCGATCGCCACGGCAGTTCCATTGACGACGATACGAGCACTGCAAGGATGCAACTGCGGAATGCCATGGGTATGCGGCCACCACAACGAGGGATTCGCGACTCGTACGCTGCCGACGATGCGATATCCCGACGCGTCACGCTCGACGTGCAACGGACCGGAAGCGTCGCCTACCGTTAATTCGGCGGTCACCGATATTTCCGCCGATAACGCCAAATGGCAACTGAACTCGACGACGCCGGTGCTATCGTCGAGATACGACCGCACATCGATAGCGGTCGGCGTTTCCGGCCGCCGATGCTCTATCGTAACGCCGCGCCACGGACCTACCGGTGCAACCGGTGGCGACCAGCCGGGAATCCGACCCAACAACGTCGTGCGGAACCAGCGCAGCTGCTGCTGAACGACTAATTTAGTTTTCCAGCGCGGACGTGCCCGTGGTCGCGCCAACGCCGGCGACAACGCGCGGAAAACGACGACTAACTCGTTGTTGTCACGCAGCAGCGCGCTAACATCGATGACGTGGCGCTGAAACATGTTGTCCGACGTGAGAATCGATTGACCGTTGAGCCATACCTCGGCCAAGGTCGCCAGCCCTTCGAAGCTGAGCCAACGGTGCACGCTCGCATCGACCGCACGACCGGCAAATGTGCAGCGGTACCACCAATCGTGCGCATCGAAGTCGAAGTACTGGTCGAGATGCCACTGCCCGGCGAGTTGCAACGCCTGCGCTGCCGTACCCGGCACCGGCGCCGCGATCCAAGACGACGCCTCCGTAGGAAGCTCAGACGGGGCGGCGATGGCGTCGGCGGCGGTCGACAATAGTCGCCAGTCGTTGGAAACCGGTATTGCACCGGTTATAGCGGTCTCGATCTGGGAACCCGATGTGCCCATTAAATTGGCGGCGCGCGACGCTATCTATAGGTATCGTGCCCGTAGCGCGGTGCTGCCTCGTTCCCAGCGCTCGGCCATGACATCGAGCGGCAAGAAATCGAGCGGCTTTTTACGAGCCATCGTGCGTGCGAGCTGGAATTGAAAAGTCTTGGCACCTTCCGACAAATCCAAAAACGCGCGCGTCACCTCATCCAATCCACGCTCGCCGTTGGCTATCAACCATTGCAGATAGGTCGCCGATAGTTCGAAACACGCGCCATATTGCCGCAGCGTGGCGAACGAATATTGATGAAACACTTCCAAGTCGGCTTGCAGCAGCCAGGGAAGATCCTGTTCGAAACGTACCTTGAAGCTGCCGAACGGATTTGCCGTCGGCAATAAGCCAAGGTGTTTGCTCAAAATCTTAAGCGAGGTGCGCCGCAATACTTCCCGATCGAGCGTCGCGGTCCGACGACGCTTCACGAACTCCACGTACGGCGGTAACGCCGTCGGATCTTGCGGTTCGCGCATCCGCAGCACATCGACGAAATCGTCGCCGCTCAGATGATAAAAACCTTGGCCGTGGAAATAACCCAAGTGCTTTTGCTCGACGTCGATCTCGGTGATCGCAACCGTCGACTTTACGTGTGCCAGCTTGTAGGCGGTGCCGGCGGTATCGGGCAGATGAAACGAATCGAGCTCGACCAGCACCGGACGGCCGCGCGCCACCTGCTCGTCGATATGAGTCACCAGCGGCCGCCAAATGGCGAGCTCTTGCACATCCAAGCCGTAGAGCTCGGTCAGATCCAGCAGCGGGAATTTGAAAAACGTCCACTGATCGCCTTCGAAATCGGCGGCGAAGGTAAACGGCAGCGCCGCGATCGGCTCGTGCCCAAGCGAATGCAGCAACTCGATCCAGATATCGGAGTAGCAATTGGTCTCGGCCCAGCCGCGCGACTCGCCATGGATGAGATGGCGTTTATACGTCTTCGGATCGAGCGCGAGAATCCGCCGCATCATAAACCCAACACCCCACACACCTCCGTCGGCCACTTGGCGGTATCGAAGCCATGCTTCTTGAATAGCGCAAGCGCGATGCGCTCGAGGCCGAAGCCGATACACGCGGTATGTGCGCTTTCGCCGTTCGGCGTCTTGATATCGAAGGTAGCGCCAAAATGGTCTTGGTGATAATTGCACGACACGACCGCCGTCAGCTTCTCGGTAGACGCCACCGGCACGACCAGCTCGTACTTCAACGTTTGTTCACGCTGGGTCGCCGCCATGACACGGCCGCCGCGGCCAAAGAACGGATCGTTTGCGACTACCGGCTCGGCATCTAAACCGACGGCGCGCAGCATCTCTTCGCCGCGCTTCAACCAATACTCGCGATGCTCGAACGCTTGCTCCGGTGTGCCCAAGCGCACGTATTCGCGCTGGCGGAAAATCTGCATGCGTGCCGGATCGATCGACGGCTCGTGCCGAAACACGAACGCGCGCAAATCGACCGTGCGACCGGCTGGCGGCAACGTACCGCGCGCCGTCGGATACAGCGGATAACACGCCGCCGGCACCATCATCACGTTTGTCGGTGCCAGATCCGCGCTCCAAGTTTCGCCGGCGGTTTTCTTGCGCATCAACTCTAGATGATTTTTTTCGTTACCGGTGAAGCTGTGCACCGACCCCATCAGATTCGGAAACGTCTCGATGTGGTCCATCTGCTCATATGTGTGGCGACTCAACACCGGCGGAAAGCGCATCACTTCCGGTTTTAGGTGCGCTCCCATGCGCGTCACGTAGGCCTCGAAGCGTTCGATAATGTCCTCGAATACGCCGCTGAGTCCGTACACGCCCTGCACGCCGGACGAAATGAGCAGCCCGGCATCCAGCAACTCGGTCAAATAAGTTTGGTAAGAAACTTCCAGAGAATCTTTTGTACACATACGGCGGCTAGGCCTCTTTATGCACCAACGACATGGTTGCGTTGTGATTCATGATGCGATCGTTGTTCACCATCAACGCCGCGCCATAGGCATCACGCAAGTGCCGGCACAAACTGAACTTGGAATCGTTTCGATAAGACGATATCCCACAGATCAACATGGCACGACCGACGATATCGATGATGAGCTGCGAGCTCGCGAGCTTTAGGTTGTTAGTGCGGATGGCAAAACCGAAATTCTTGAACGCCTCGACGTTGCCCTCTTGCAGCATCCGCTGGTAGTCGACGACCGCGGTATTGACGTTGCTGCGCATGAGTTGCAAGACGGTGTCGGTCTCGGCCAAACGGATGGCGGCAATCGGCGTCGGTCCGCCCGGATTTTTCCGCGCCTCGGCGCGCACGAACGAACGCGCGTAGTTGACGGCGTCGGCGGCGATACCGGACCACAGCGATGCCCAAACGATGTGCGAAAACGGATGCATCGTCTGGCTTAAGATGTCGGCAAACGGCACCGGCAATACCTGCTCGCTGGCACCGGTGGCGGTTAAAACGAACCCGCAGCTGCAAGTGCCACGGAATCCCAAGGTGTCCCAGCCGGAAATCGGATCGAGTTGATAATCTTCTTTGCGGACGAGCACCTGTACTTGGTCGCTGGCGGCGGCATCGGCGGCGCGGCGGCAGGTAACTAAGATGTCGTCGGCGGCAGCGCCATAAGAAATGACCGGTGCTTTTTTCGTCAACTGGAATCGACCGCCATCGATCTCGACCGCGCAAATGCTCGAGCGCAAATCGCCGCCAATACCGATTTCCGTGGTCGCCGAGGCGATGAGTCGCTGCTGCGGGACCAGATCCTTAAGATAACGCCGGAAGTAATTCGATGTTTGCCCGTGGTGGACGATGCAACCCACCTGGATCTGATGCATCGCAAACACCATTGCCGTCGAGCCGCAGTACTGCCCCAACACTTCGCAGATCTTAGCAATCTGAATGATGTCTAAACCCATGCCGCCGAACTCGACCGGCACGTAGGCACTGAGCAACTTTAATTCCCGTAACGCGTTGATCGCCTCGGTCGGAAACCGCGCGGCGCTGTCGACGTCGCGTGCTGCCGGTTGAACAACGTCACGCCCGACCGCATGAACCTGAGTAATCACGCGGTCGAAATCGACCGCTGCCGCACTCGGCGCGCGCAATGATTCCATCGTCAAGATACCTCCCACCGCATTAGCAGCCGGGCCGATATAGCCAAGCTGATGTAGACACGACGACCCGCTTATTTACCCGACAACGCTTCCACCGCCGCCGCCAGCGAGTCGATGCTGCCGAACGTTTTGCGACTGAGCATGGAATCGGAAAACTCGATTTCGAACCCCTCTTCCAAAGCAAGCATCAGCCCTACCGTCGCCAGCGAAGTCAGCCCGGCGTTATAGAGATCACTTTCATCGGTCAGGGTATCGATCGGAACGGACAGACGACCATGTTGCGACAAGATCGCTCGTACTTTTTCTCTGTACATCTACTCTCTCTTCAATAGGAAACTAAGGGACTTACATAGGATAGTTGATAGTTGTAATTAGTAATCGCGCTTCTTATATAAAGGTCTATAGGCCGCGTGCAACGAAACCAATTACCTACTTGAGACGCGGGAAAATACCCTTAATCGGACCGAAAAACCAGCGTAGTCCACAAGTATTCCCACTTTAACCGGGTCTGATTTCAAGCGATTGGGGAGAAACCCTAATAAGCACCTTGAACTGCTTAGGAATTTTATGGGATCGATGAATCCTCTGGGCACAAAAGCTCGGTTAGGGGCATTCCTTATGATAGGAGTAGGATGCGCCTGCCTAGATTCGCTAGCCAAACGTTTAGTCGCCTCTCCCGAAATTTTCAAAACACCCGTTCTCCCTCCGTAGCAGCACTATCCGACGTGCAAAATGACAGGGTTAACGGATTGGCCGGAATTATGAGTAAACAGAATAACAAACGTCGGATTTCTCCAGCGTTACCGTACGTACAACTTATCGTTGGGATGGCCCTGGGCATGGTATTCCTCGTTGGCTGGACCACCGCCACTGCCGGTGTCCACTCCCTCCCCAAAGTACGGACCGAACACCACCGCCGTCATAGGCAGAGCTGGGTCGTGGTATTCCAAGAAACGTTCGAAAATCTAATATTGCCCAACCCAGTGTGGGAAACCGACACCTACCCTGACAACGGATTTTCCGACGATGGTGCCTTTTTCCAAAACCGTGGTGTCATACCGCCGCCCGCATTTCGTGCGAGCGCACCGTTCGGCAAGAAAAATTGGCTAACGGTCGAGTCATACTCACGCTCGCCGACAACGGTGTTGCGCGATCTGTTCTCGATAACCTCGGATCCGGCGGGCGGATGCAATAAAGTGTTGCGCATCGCTTCACCGGCTCATACCGATGCCACGCTGGTGCGATCCACCCGTGCCCTGCCCAAGCGCTATCGCATCTCGCTCAAGGTGGGTTACGCCAACTTCGGCAACGGTCTGCCGGGCAACAACGGCTATACGGGTGGTGAGCTGGCCGAACCCTGGCTAGCGGACAAAGCCGCTAGCGAAGAAAACGGGTTCTACTGGTTGACCATTCTCGATACGGTGCCACGACCGCACAACAACGTGTATCTCCATCACCATCGCAAAGTCGTGCTCGATTCGGACAACAACGTGCCGCCGTGGATGGAAATCTACAACGGGCAACGCTTTATGGAGAGCGGTGAAACGCCGCTGATGATGATCGGCATCGACGGCAAAGGCACGACCAACGAGCTCAACGGCAAGCCGTTCTATTCCTATGCCGCCGGCGTCTGGCAACCCTCGGGCAAAATTCGCGCGGTCGACGCCTACAAATCGATGACCTGGTATCGCGCCAGCATTGAGCGCAACGGCGACCGATTCACGCTCAAGGTCACGGGCAACTTCAAATTCGGCGGTAGGAAAACTTATAAGACAACTATCAACGCCGCTGACAAATGCGTGTGGCACTACAACCGCAAGCCGCTTGCCGCCGACAGTCCGTGCATCGACAACAGTCACTACCCCTCCTTACCCAATGAGCCGGCACTTTGGTCGGCTAACATCGCTTGGCCGGACTTCTTTATGTTCGGAGAACCGCACAACAACTTCTACGAGGGCGAGGTCTTTTATGACGACATACGCCTCGAAATTTGGCGAGGTTGATTGAATCGGACAACAGAATTCGACAGGTGAAATCCAATCGTGCGGCGGGTGCCGTCAGCGAAGCAGGGTTTCGGCCGAAAAAACCCGGCCGTTGCGCAGGTCCACTTGCGGCTGGCAATACACCATGAGTTCTTCTTCGTTCTGAAGATGGACAACTTGCGCCGGTCGCGGCTGATCGAATTGAACTAGCCTGAGTGACACCGGCATTTGATCGACAAGTCGCCAGGCACGACATATCCACCAGGTACTCGCCGTATAAAGCCAGTCCGTTAAATCGAATCCTAATACGAATGGCACTTAACTTAACCGAACGATGACTACATTCACCCACCCCGACCTTATTAGCAGGTCCCTTCCCCTTCAGGGGGGAGGGAGTGGCGGCTGATACGTTTCGGTTTTTGCTTTAAGTAAGTACCATTCCCTCCTGAACCGTAAAATGGCACCTATGTGCCGTCATCGGGAGTCATTACCGACTCATGGCCCGCCGGCGCTGTTCTTATAGAAATAAACGTTCGAACTGGCGCTATTAACCAAAATAAAAACGTTGTATCGCTCCAGATAACGCCAACGTCCATAGACGCCGTTCTTGGTCTTTGTCGCCGGCGCGCCGGTCGGATTTTTTGTGGTCCAGGTTTTGCTATTCAAGTCGAGTGCGTACGGCTGCGACGGGATCGTGATCGGCAAGCCATCGCTTCCCGTTACCGGCTTGCCGTCGTTCCCGATCACCGTGCCACCGCCGATCCAACCGACCATTTGATCGGCCTTGCTGTCGTAATCGAAGCCCGGTCCATAGGCATTGAGAATGTCACCGCCACCGGAATTGAAGACTTGATTCTTGCTCGGATCGGTATCGGCGTAATTTTTCGTGCGCGGGTAATTGGTGTAAGTGCCGCCGCCGGTAGTGGCCCAATCATTGGTCACCAATTTTTTATTGGGAATGTCCCAAACCAAGCAATCGTTGCTACCGACTGTCCAAAAGAGATGACGCTTGGTATCCACGGCACCACGCAACGGACCGTAGACATCGTAGCGCGGCCACAGCGGCGCGGAGCCGAAACCTGACAGCGACGTCCAGGTATTGGTGTTGACGTTGTAGCTCAACAATGCGCCGTGCGAACGCATGAACACGAGCCCACTCGCCGGATCATAACCACTCGCCGCGTTGTAACTGCCCTGCCCTAACAGTTTGCCCGCTTCGGTACCACCGGGTTTCACCATATTAGAGTCGAGCTTGTCGGTCCATTTGTGCTGGTCGACGTCGAACAACCACGTGACCGAGCTACCACCGCCGTTGGGCGCCGTCGCTCCTCCTTGGCTAAGGAAGCGATTCACATGCGTGATGTAAGCCAGCTGATCGTAGGTGTGGCGTGATACCGGGTTGCCGTCGGGCAACGGATCGGTGCCGGCGCTGGCGACAATTGCGCCGGTAACCGGATCCTTGACCGGCGAAGGATCGGTGAGACGCTCCCACTTGCCGGTGCGCAGATCGAAGCTGTAAACCTCGTTGCCGAGGTAATCGGCGTGACCACCGCCGAAGATCAGCATCTTGCGATGAATCGGATCGAACGCGCCGCCGCCCCAGGCGTCGGTGACGTAAATACAATTGCCCCACAAAGCCGGCGACACGCAGACGTCGGTCATTTTGCTATTGGGCACTTCGTACCAGGTATTGGGCGGCAAATTAACCAGCGAACGCTCGAAGTCGCTCAACGTGTTATCCGGCGGGCCATCGAAACTCGCGTTGACGGTTTGCGCCGCCGTCATCGTTACCGTGCACGGCCCGACACCGGAACACCCGCCGCCGCTCCAACCGCTGAATATATGCCCGGCCGTGGGCGCCGCGGTCAGCACAACGCGCGTTCCGCTGGCGAAGCTTGCGCTGCAGCTGACGCTGCAATCAACAATGCCGGCAGGATCGCTTTTGACGGTACCGCTGCCGGCGATGGTTACCAACAATGAATAGGACGACGGCGCGGGATCGGTTGGTGTCGGCGTTGGTGCCGGCGTCGGCTCGGGCGTCGGCGCCGGCGTAGAGTCGGACGAGTCGCCGGCATTACCGCCGCCGCAACCGGTGACGAGTAACGTAGCGCAGAATACGCCGGACAATACGGTCAGCAGAGAGTGTTTCATTGTTATTACCTCGGTACGATCGCGAACTGCGGCTCGGACGAATAGTTTTGTTTAATGGGGCGCTTGGCGAACAAGCTCCAGGCATCGTTGGCGCGGTCGACTTTGGCGTCGACCGCGGCTGCGAGCGCCGCCTGCAGGGTGGCGGTATACGACTCCGGATCGGTGGCGTTGCCGACGATCTCGCCGGCCTTGTAGGACGTCGTGTTCCCGGCCTCGCGGTAGTGTTGGTTCAACCAATCGGCCATCTGCTGGGTCGCGCACGGCTGATTGACGAAGCGGCTGCCGTCGGCGTTCTGGCCATAGGTTGCGTCGGCGACCTCGCCGAAGTTCTGGAACAGCGCGCCGGTGGTGCTGGGACGCACAGCGAGCGCATAAGCGCCGGAGGTAATCCAACACATATCGAGCATGCGCTTCACCGGCGAGCTGGCTTTGAACGCCAGCAGCGTCGCGGCGTTATCGAAGCCCATGGCGTGCACTTCATTCACCGCCGAGGTGAAGAAGTCGTCCTGCCACGGTGCGTATCCTCGGCCACCGAGATATTCGAGACCGCTGTTGATGATCCCGAGATTGTTGCCGCCCGCTTGATTCAGCGGGAACCAGTCGAGGTTGTTGGCGAGCATCGTCGCGAAATAATTCTTGAACGAATCGCTGTCCGGCGCGATGAACGATACCTGCCCGAGCGTGCGCAAGTTCCACGCCTTGCCGCGCACCTCGTCGTGATCGAGGATGCCGAGCGCATAGTGGCGATAGGCCGGGTTGTAGGCAAAGATGTTCCAGTCGGCCCAAAACTCGAGCTCTTCGAGATAAAAATGATCGCCGGTAATGAGATACGGCAAGTACGCCATCGACGGTTGATGCGGCGTGTCGGGCTGGAGTGCCGGCGTAGGATTCGTGCAATCGCCGCTACAGGCCGGGAATGGATGCTTGGTATCGCCGGAATTTCCGTAGATCGTCAAATCCGGGTAGGTCGTCAGCGATATCGGCCGATCGGTATTCTTGTCGCGGAAATGGATCGGGAAACTACTCGCCGATGTTCCCACCGCCAGCACCGCTTGGCGCGCACGCGGATCCATGCTGATGACGTAAGCGGCGCTCCATGCCGGCAGGATGCCGAGGTCTTCGCGGCCACCGACTCCCGGCATCGACGCATAAATCATCCCGTTTTTCATCGGCTCGACGACCTGCGCTCGCGTGCCCCAGCGCGCGAGCGCGGTCTCGCTAACGACTACCGTGGGATCGTAATTCGGAACCGCGCCGGTCTTCTTGAGGTAGGCGACATCGTAACGCGGCGCCAGATCGGTGAATGACGAGAACACTTTGCGCCAGCGCGCCTGGCGATAGTGCACTAGTCCGGTCTGCGTATAGACCGATGTGCCGCGGATCGAGATATCGACATCATAAGTAACGTTGCTGGTAGTAAAGACGCGCGGCGACTCGATCACGGTCGAGTCGTTTTCAATCACGACATCGACCCGCTCACCGGCGACGCCGGCGTAGCTACGGACGTTGAAGCGTACCGCTAAATGCGGATCGTTGCCGATGGCACCGCCGGTCTCCCATTCGGTAGCGATCGGACCGTCGAGCCAGCGCGTCACTTTGTTCTGAAACAACGTGCGCGCCGACGCCGTTAGCGTACGACCGTCCGACGTCTTCAACGTAACCACGGCGTCAAAGCCGCTGCTCAAGAGCTCGGCGACATCGCGCGGCGTGTGCGTACCCAGCGGCGCGGTCGCCACCAGTTCGAATGCGCCACCGGCATTGGCCGGCAGAATCGCACTTAAAATTCCGTAACGCAGCGTATTGTCGCTGGTCGCTTTGTTGTCGATCTGCACCGGAATCAACTGCCCGGCCGGCGTGCGCAGCGCCAATCCGGCATCGGCGGCGACGTCGCCCTTGGCGAACGCGTGCCCGAACGTCACCGGTGTGGTTGCCGCGGCCGCGTCGACGTTGAGCTTGATCGACAACGGCGTGCTCGCGCCGAACAACGCGATGACATTGCGCGCCGCGCTCATCGTCACGGTGCACGAGAGGTTGGTACCGGCACAGTCGCCGCTCCAACCGCTAAAAACGGAACCGGTCGCGGCGACCGCGGTTAGCGTGATCGCGGTGTTGCCGGCATAGGACTCATTGCAATCACCGCCACAGGCGACGCCGGCAGGATCGGACGTGACCGTTCCTGATCCAGACGTTGTAACGTTGAGTATGTAATGGGTAGATGAATTGGACGGCGACGGATCGGGCTCGGCGTTCTCGCCGCCACCGCCGCATGCGCTTAATGGCAATACGACACCGACGATAGCGAGCCGACAAAGTATCGAACCGAGATTACCCTGGCCAACCGCCGACGATGGATTGATGCACTTTACACAAAAGGCACGGCGCATTGCCGATCGAAAATTCGCGAGCGCGATCATGGCGCCTCCCCTATCTTGTTATCGTTGGCCGCATAGTTGACGAATCAATAGCTAATGTCTTGCGCTAACCGATCATCGTCATTGAGCTGCAGATATGCGGCATCGCGAATTTTTTATGAATTTTTGTCGTAATACGTCAAATCATCTTGAAATAAGACATTACCAATCAGGCATTAAGAACAGGCGAGGCAACGCTCGTAGTAATCCGGCCAATCTTCAGCAACGCGTGTTTCTAAGTACTTGGCGATATCGACATCTTGTTTGGCGTTCGCGATCAAATGGGTGTAGCCCAATTGCACAGCTTTGTCAGAATAGAAAGCATCGTCCATCGACGAAAAAAGATAATCGATGTCGACGTCACGGTACGGCGAATCGGCGCGATTGCGGTGATAGTCGATGCAAGCCGATAGCAAGTATTGTTCGAGCACGACGGTGTGATGCGGTTTGCGATCGAGCGCGCGCCAGGCGCGTCGATTCGCGCGATGCTCGATCAGTTGTAACGCTAACGCGGCGTAGTGTTGAATAAAATCGACGTGCTGTCCGCCGAAGACGCCGCAATTTTCGCCGCGCTGTTGGCGACCGCTTGCGCGATACCAGCGCCACTCCGGCGGCAGCCAGCCGCCGCCGTTAATTGCCAACGCCGCTTCCAGTGTTTCGGGCTCGTAATAGGACGCGCCCGACATAAAAAATTCTGGGTTCTGCGCCAACAACGGCGCACGTTCCAACGACTCGGGCAATCGCCGCCATAGATAAACATCGCTATCGACGTGGACGAAGGGTTCCTGCTGGGCGCGATAAGTGTAAAGCTTACCCGTCGCCCACCAGCCGGCATCGTACTTGGCCAATGCGTTTAACGATGTGTATACCTGATCGAACTCGAGTCCAAGCTCATCCACTAGCAAGCGCGCGCCGGCATCATCCGTGTAGAGCACCGTCGGTCGATAATGCCGCGATGCCGTTTTGAGCGACACCACCCACGACAACAAATGATGCGCCTCGCTTAACCAGGTGCGATGACGCGTCGCCTGGAACGGTTTACTCCAAAATGACCAGACGGCTTTCATGTTTCAACTTCAAATAATGTAGGGCGGACTTGTCCGCCGTTCCTTCTTTCGTTGTCGATCGGCGGACAAGTCCGCCCTACCTTTATGATATTCAACGCGGCGTTGATTTTTTCGTGCGCCCCGCCGGCGCTGCAATTTCATCGCGCAACGTAAGATTGGCGGTGCCAATGCCGGCGCTGACGAACGCATAATCGTACGGCGGACGAGTCGCCATCGGACTGAACTGCTTGCGGCACGACAAAATACTAAGGGTGCCGTAGTTGTTGACGTTGATGACGCCGAGCGGCGCATAGTGGTGTTCGATGCCTTTCGGCGGTAACGCAATCGGCATCACGACACCGCTGACGCTGTCGATCACCGTCGGCCACTCGACGTCACCGGTGGCGACACGCGCCGGGATTAGCCAATAGTCGCCGGTTTGGTAAACGTAGGGATTGTTGCCGGTGCGCAGCTGAAATTGCACTTTGACGCCGTCTTCCAATTCCAACCATTGATCGTCGCCGCTTTCTAAAATAAACGCGGCGCCATCGTTCGCCAGTTGCAGCCCACCTTCAGTCGGATCGCCCTGCCTCTGGTCCCAGCGGCGTAACAGCGGACGCTTGGCGACGTCCTGCGCAAAATTCGCGTCAGCCATACCGCTTAATGTCACCGTCATAGCGGCGCGATCGATCGCTTGCACTTGCAACAGCGGCTTAGCGCCATCCAGCAAAACCAGATCATCATTGACCAGTTCGACCCAATCGCTTTCGACCAAACCGAAACGGTCGTCCCGCCCCAAGCTCTCCAACGTGACTGTGGTCGTTTTGGCGCTACTATCGGTTGCCACACGGCGAATGGCATAGATCACCGAGCCGTTTTCACGCGACCACTTGAAAGTCGCGGCGCCGCTTGCGGGCGCTTCGCCGTCACCGTCCCAGGCGCTACCGCCGCTGTGGATCTCGACGCGATACAGTTGATTCTCGACGCCGCGATACTGCGAATGCGGCGGCGTGATGCATGGATCGGTCGATTGTGCATCTTGTTTGGCCTTGGCTTTCAGCTGACCGCGATTGGCAAGACTCAGTGTCGAAAAAAAATGCGTATCCTTCGGCAAAAAATTGTCGCACGGGCTGCCGTAGGTAGCGCCGGCCGAGCCTTCGGCGATTTTCACCTGCCACACGAGCTGCGTGCGCGTTGCCGTATCCGGGCCGCCCAACGCCACCTCGCGGATCGAATCGTCTTCGATGTACGTCACTAGCCGCTCCCACACGTCGAGATAGACCATGTAATTTTTATTCAGTGCGAACGGCTGCTCGGCGGCGATCAAGTAATCCGGCTGCGTGCGATAAGTAACCACACGGCGCAGGCGCGACGCTGGACCCTTCAATACTGCCGACACATCTTTGCTGAGCGTGAGCTTGCGCTGTTCCAAATCGACATCGGTGATCTGCACAACCAGCGGCGACGTCGTGTTGCTCAAGAGCTCGACATACGGCTGCGGTTGCCCCGTCTGCGGTTTACGAAAGCTGATGCCATCCAGCACCAATGTCGGCACATTGATTTCGTTCGGCGCGAAGTCGGCCGGCTGCGTTACCGGCAGCGCCGTCGTCTCCAACTCGCACAACAAACCGTTGACGTAGTAACGCCCGGGGCCGATGCGAAAATCGTTGGCGATGCCGCTGGCGACACTGAGCCCAAAGCCACAATGATTCACCGGCCCGCCGGCATCGCCGATCAGGTCGGTCGCCAATGTGCGCAGATAGCGCAACAGAATCGACGCCTGCTCGTTCCAATCGGCATCGACCTGCACCCGCCCCTGCTGCATGAGCACACGCGTGAAGTGCTTTAACGGATCGAAAGTATCGCGTGTTAAATCGGCTTTCATGATAGTCCCCTAGGTAGCGTAGATGAGGCCGACGTTCATCCCTGCCGGCGTGTATTCGTCTAAGCGCGTGCGCAAATTGGCGGCGCGCTGCGGTTGATACAAATCGTGAAAGGCGCCCATTTCCGATTCATCGTCGGCGCCGCGGCTGATTTCGACGGCAATGGTGGTCGTCAGCTGGCAATACGTCGGCGTACCATAACGCACGCTGTTGAACTCCGGCGCGACGCGCGACGATTCGCTTTGCTTCAGCGCTTCTCGTTCCGCGGCGCTGATGTCGCCCTTCTTGTAAAGATCATCGACCGCCCGCACGACCAAATCCGGTTGGCATTCATAGCGCCGCGGTGTGCGCGAGTCCGGCATGATGTAACAGAAGCGAACGCAACCGAATTGCCGGCGGCACACGCGCATACTGCCGAGGAAAATGCTGTTTTCCGCCAACTCGAGCGAACGCGTTTGGATTTGACCGAACACCGTGCTGCGCGCGACCGTCAGCTGCACATGCGCGCATAAGCGGCCCGGCGCGCCGACGGCGACGCCTTCGGGGCTGATGGCGTCGACAATGCTGTCGCTGATACGAAGCCGCATCGGCTCTTCGCGTACTTCATCGCGATCGACTTGGATACCGCCGACGATGCTGTGCTCGATGGTGACGCAGTCCGGCGCATTGATGAGATCGAGGCTCGGATCCGGCGGCCGCGTCGGCTCGCAATCGCATTGCAAACCCCAACCGGGGACGAGCGTCGAGTGACGAATGGTGACGCCGGCGACATCGCCATCGACCTGCACGCCGCGACCGGTGACGATAATGCCATCCAAAATAAACCACGACTCGGCGGCGCCGGAGACTGCTAAACCGTCCGGCAATGACGTCTCCCAATTGAGCAATCGCAACACCGGCCGCTTACGATTGGCGGCGCGCAACTGCAACGATTGTTTGGCGGCGAGCGTGATGACGACCGGCTCGACGTACACACCGCTGTCGCAGATTTCGATGACGGCGTGTTGCGGCGCGTCACTGTTCCACTGCAATAGCGCTTCGTTGATGCGCGTGTAAGTCTGGCCCTCGCCAACGCGATAGATCGTCGCCGCCGTCGGCTCGCTCAACGGCCGGTCGTATTCGCCGCCGCCCATATCGGCGCTAAATCCGTAGACATACGATACGCGCACGTTCTGCTTGCGCGCTTGACCGGGCGGAAACACGATGCGGCCGAGCGCAGGATCGACCGCAATTTGTCCCGGCAGTGGCCGGTAGGTCCAATCGGTCAAATCGGTGGGAATGATTTGTTCGACCGGCACCGGCTGCGGCGGCATGCCGATCCATAGTTGAAAGCTCCTGCCGGCGCCGTAATAGAACGGCACACCGGAGACGACCTTGCCGGACGTTTCTTCCAGCTCCTGCTGCTCCAACGAACGGCGGCGAATCGGTGCGGGCACGTTCAATTCACCAGGCAACTGACCCGACGCCGGCGTTGGCTGCGTAAACAGCGGCGTATCGTTGCCGAGCGCGCTGAACAGATAGCAATTCGGTGATTGCTCTTCGTAGCAATACGCCGGCGCGCGCGTAACGGTGTACGGCCTCAGCCGCCAAATGAAAACGCCGACGTCGCTGATGTTGCCGCGCCCCGGGAAATGCTTGGAATTTACTCGCCGAATATCGACGGTGTGCGCCGATTCATCGAACGGTCCATCGAGATTTTCCAACGCGTCGCCGTCGCGCAGATCGATCGTGCGGCCGCGGTTCAGGTGCAAGTAATTAATGTTCTGCGTCACGCCGAGCAATCGATAAAATTCGACCGCACGCGCCGGCCACTCGGCAACGGCGGCGGCGAGCTCTTCGAGCATCCGCACCGTGCCTTTGCGGCGGCGATAGCGGATGGTCTTCGCCACCTCGCGTCGTGGCAATAGCAGGCGATTACGCGCTTGCCGGCGCGCATCGAGCGCGTTCGCCGGTTCGCCGATGTCGAGACTCGGTTGATAGCCGATGAGGCTGCCGATGTATGGCACTACCCAGTCCTGGCAGGTCTCGATGAACCAGTTTTCATAAAGCTGCGCGATGTCGTCTTCGAGCACGTTGACCTGCTCGGCGATCACTTGCAGAAACGCGCGCAACGGATAGCCCTGCTCGGCGTCGCGCATGCGGTAGACGGCGGGCATCAGCTCGTAGAGTCGGTCGATTCTATTTTCGGTCGCTGCGTTCATCGTATGTGTTCCTAGTTCCTGTAGGGCGCGCCCTGCGCACCCTACATGTAAAGGCTTCTAAATCAGTTTCAAGTTCAGCGTCTCGGGTACATCCGGCGTCATGTAAACTAACTCCGCCGGCAAAATGCGTTCACAAGTATCGGCAGTCGTCGACAGGTCCATCGTCGCATTCACTTTCGCCAACTCCGCCGGTACAAATTTGTTCAACGCCAACGTATCTGCCAGCGCCGCCAGCTCGGCAGCAGTGACGTCCTCGGCCACCGAATCGAAGCGCTCGACATTGACATACGACACGCCTTCGATGTTTTGCATAACTTCGATGGCTTCACTCAAGAACGCCGCCTGACCCAACTCGCGGCTGTCAAAGCTGAACCGACCGAGCACCGCCGCACGCACGACCGGCTCGACCGCTTCCCAGTGATAGTCCGGCAGCAACTGGATCGACGCCGCAATCACCAGCACCTTGGTGCGACGAATGCAGACGGCGACTGGCAGCTGTGGATCGCCGTATAGCTCGAGCGAAGCCACGAGATTGCGGTATAGATCGGAATTGCGATCGATCGGGATATCGTCCTTGCCGGCAACTGTCAGATGCACGAATTGCCGGCGGCCGTCAGTCAACCGATTCGCGCTGGCCTTGCCGATGCCGGCATAATTGCCGGCGAAGTCTTCGTAATCACGCAGCGACAACAGGCGGTCGAGCGCTATCACCGCCAGCGGCGCGTTGCGTCGTGCTTGATCGCGAGTATCACGATCGGCACCGCCGGTTGCCGCCAGCGGATTGATCACGCCTTGTACGCCGAGCGGATGAGTCGCGAGCTGGCTGATCTGCCATGCCCGCACGTTGCCGCCTTTGCCGATGCCGTAGCGGTACGTGGCTTTGATATTGCCCTTGCCGGTCGGCAGGCGCGCGCCGTGTTGGCCGTTACCGAAAATGGTGGTGACGACGTCGGCGTCGTCGGTATCGGTGACGAAGGCGCGATCACGTGATCCGACGGCGGCAATGTTATCGGCCTCGTGCCAATCGATTTCGTTGACGCGCACATTAAGCGTGCTGGCGGTACCCGCCGGCGTCGGCGCAGAAACATAGGTGAGCGGCGATTGCCGTAATGGGAATTTCTGAAACGCCTGGCTGGTATCGCCGTCGCCCAACACTTCGCCGATGGTTTGGCCGTGCGTGGCCTTGACGACGTTGCCGTAGATTTTGATGGTGCGCGTGTCGTACTTGTACGCCAGCGCATTCGCCAACGTCAGCACCGTGTGCAACGGTTGCGAGGCAATGCGCCAAGCGAACAGGCCGTTATCGAATATCTCATCGGCAATGTTGCCATTGCTGAATGGAACGCCGGTAACGGGATCGACCAACAAACCGGCGAAGTCGCTGAATGACCCAAAGCGCTCGCGCTCGGTCGGAACGTAGGCGTTGGCGTAAACACCGGGCGCAAGCTGCACTTGATCGCGATACTGTTGATTCTGCACCGTCGGCAACGGCAACAGCGGCGACTTATGCAACGACTTAAACCCGGTTTCCACGTCCGCGCCGAGTATCGAGATGTCCGACAGCTTGCCGACCACCAGTCGATCACCGAAGGCGTTGGCATTGGTCGTGTAGTACACCGTCGAGAACGGCGTGCCGGCCAGCGGATAGTCGACCGACAACGGTGCCCGCGCCCCTTGGGCGACACCGGCGAGCATTACCAGCTCGCTGGCGCTGACAGCGCTGACGTTCGGAATATCGGTGCGGTCGCCGGACACGATAATCCAACGTCCGGCATCGAGTCCGTCGTACA
The DNA here is from genome assembly GCA_016199745.1 of Gammaproteobacteria bacterium. Classification (NCBI taxonomy): domain Bacteria; kingdom Pseudomonadati; phylum Pseudomonadota; class Gammaproteobacteria; species Gammaproteobacteria bacterium. The sequence goes on along the minus strand of JACQFZ010000068.1, from coordinate 66,593 downwards.
CGCGATCCAGCTCGATGGTGTCGCCTTCGACGTCGGTATCGAGCGGCTCTTCCGTTAGCGGCAAGGGTTCGGTCTGCGCGTAAACGATCGTGCCGCGCAAACCGGGCGTGGCATTGACGAACGCTTGGCGATTGCTGGTCGACATCTCACCGAGCCACGACGGATCGAGCGTGAGCAATGTCGTTTTGGCGGTGAACCCGGAATTGGCACCGGCGTCCATGGTCGCCGTCTTTAGCGCTATCACCCGATGATAAGTCCGCACGCTCAATCCACCGGCTGCGCTTATCGTATCCGGACGGTCGATCACCACCCAGCTTCCCGGTTTGATTTGGTCATAGGTCGCATCGAGCGCAACAAACGGCGGCGACGTTTTACCGTCAGTGGCAACGCCCCAGGCGCTGCTGATCGTCGGCGCCGCGAACGTGGTCGACCCGTTGGTGACGGTCGGTTTACCGGCAAAGTTATGCGCGAACAGTGCCGCCTTCGTTCGCACCGCTTGCACGTCGACGCGGTTCGTCGGTGTTTCGACTTTGGTCCAGGCGCGATACAGCGTCGTTGCTGCTTGCGGTTTGAGGGCAGCGAGCAGACGCGGTGCGGTGTCGGACTGCGGCGAGAAACTTTGTGCGATCGGCCGCAACAACCGCTGTGCATTCGCCGGTTGCACCGACGCCGACAACGCCAGCGGCGCGATGATCGACGCCAAATTCCCGAGCGGCGATGGCGCCAGCGACGATTGCACCAACTTAATAATGGTGCCGCCCGGCCCCTCGCCATCGCCGTCGTTGGCCTCGGTCAACGATCCGTTCGCAGCGACCCGTACCAATTGCTCCAATGTCCACAGCAAGTGATCCAGCCACGCCGACACCCGCGTGAACTCGCGGCCGACGGCGATATCGCGCCGCTCGCGTACCTGAGCGATGGCGCCGCGTATGAAGTTGGCGGCGTCGCTGCCGCCGACGGTAGGATCGACATCGTTGGCTTCGACATTATTAATAAGTGTCTTCAGGATGCCGGCGACCTCTTGCGCCAAATCGCTGGCGGGAAAAAGGTACGCCGCCTTAGCAATAAAAGACCGCAAGCTGCCGCTCAGACTGACGGAGTTGACGAGCGATAGCGGCACTGGCGACAGCATGACTTCGGTGCGCTTGTCGTCGCCTTGCGGATTGACCGACTCGACCTGGCGTAAAAACTGCTGATCGTCGTCGCCACTGAAAACGAATAGCAGCGCATCACCCGCTTTGAGCTGGGTGGCGGTACCGCCGAAGTAGACGGTGTCGAGCATATCGGCGCCGGTCACGATCGGCTCCGAGACGTTAAAAAACGAGGTCGGCGGCGTGATGAGCTGCGGCCGCCGCACGCGCGGTGCGAGCAGATTCCAGGTATCGCGCGCCGGCAAATTGTCCGAGGTCTCGAAATACTGCGCGCTCTCGCCGGTGCTGGGAATACTTTGCGCACGCGTGCCTTGCGGGATGACGCCGTTAAAATCGAGCGCGGCGTTGAACGCCAGGCTTACGCTCGCCGACACACCCGGGCGTAGCCGATAACCGATGAGCTTGGCCAGTTCGACGATCGAACGGCGCTCTACCGCCGTCGGCAAATAGCCTTCATTGGCAATGCGCTCTTGGTAGAACGTCAACACGTCTGCGACGATCGCCCACGCATCGAGCAACGCGATCGACGGATCGCTCGGCTCGCGTGTGGTCAGTGCCGCCAGTGGCCGCACGCGCGTTAGCGTTGCGCTGCCGGGCGTCATCGGCACGTCGAGCGCAAGCGTCGACAACCGCGCGATCATGGTTTCGAGAAATGTCGCGTAGGTCCCGGCGCGATAGACGATCGCACTTAAGCCAGGACGATTCGCCTCCGGTTCCGGCGTCAGCGGCTCGACGCCGGCGCAACAGCCGCATGCTTCATTCATCGTCCACCTCGCAACATCAACAGCAAGCGTCCGTTCTCGGGAAAGCTTGGATCGTTATCCAGACGCGCAATCTCGAACGGGCCGAGCGCGAGCTTGCCGTCGGCCGGCAGCTCGTCGTTCATGTCCGGCACCGGTTCGCCGGGATCGAATCGTTCCAGTTGGCTCACGTGCACTTCGAGTACGCCCGCTACTGCTTGGGCGGCGGCGACGATGCGGCTGATGTAAATGTCTACGCCGAACGACAGGCTGTCCGGATGAAAAAATCCGAGACGACCGTCGGCCAATACACGATTACTAAAGACATCGAGCAATGCCGATTCGACGTGGCCCCGCTGATACGACGGTTTTACGCATACCGATAACACCAGATCGATCGGCACATACTCGGCGCGACGAACATCGAGGTCGTGACCGATGCGCCGATACGGTTGGAGATAACCGTCTATTTCGTTGAGCAGCTCATCGTCGATCTCGTCGCCGCCGCTGCGGCCGACGGGATCGACGGCTACCAACGCTTCATACCAACTGCCGTTCCAACGCAACGTGCCGCGTGCCCCTTGCAGTGGTTGGAACGGAATCAAACAAGCGTCGGTATCGAGACCACCCGCTTCGCCCGGCTCTTCCTCGATGGCAGCGCGCGGATCGTGGGGCTGGTCATGCGGTGCCAGTGTGGTCAACGGCAGCGCATTCGCCGCCGCGAGCAACGCCGGGCGCTCGCTCAAGCGCCGGGCGTTGTCGGCGACCAGCGCCGCATAGTCGGCGGCGGTAATGGCGCGTTCGAGCACGTTGCGAAACGCGAACGGCGCAAACATTTTTACGTCTTCAACCGATTCGCGCACCGTGCCGCCGCGCGCTGGCAACGGATTGCGCGGTTGTAAGTTGCCGATGCCATCAGTCATTTGCCGGAAGACAATGCAGCGAATCGCATCGGCACCGACATTGCCCGCGGCACCGTTGCCGAGTCGGTACGACGCTTGAAACGCCGTACCGGCGTTGGGCCGCGCGCCGAGATTGCCGTCGCCGAAACGCAGATGCGCGTAGCCGTCGTCGTCCATTTCGACCACGAAGTGCGGATCGGTACCGCCGCTGCTCAGCAAGTCCTGCTTGGCGGTCCATGACGTAACAACCGCGCCTTGCGCACTCGGTTGCGTGCCGATGAGCCAGATGCGAGGCAACGCCAACCGCGGGTCTTGTCGTCCGAAAGTCACGGCGCAACCACAATCCGGCAGCGGTTGCGCGAAGGTCAACGGTCGCTGCGCTAAGATCGGTTGGAACTTCGCCGGCGTGTTCAATGAGTCCGGCGGTTCACAGGCGGTGGCGCAGCGATCGGTGCGCGACGCCGCCGGCACCTCGCCCAAGGATTCGCCGATCGTGAAGCCGCTATCCACCAGGATCACGTTGCCGCGAGCGACGCTGAGATTCGCCCGGCAATCGCAATCGGGCGCCGGCAGGGTCGCCGAGATGCACAGCGGAAATGTCAGCGCGTCTTCCGAGCACCATTCGATGTCGACCAGCGGTTGGCCGTAGTCTTCGCGGTACGGGTGATAAAGCGGGTCGACCGTGCGCGTAACTTTCGTCAAGCGCACGGCTTGGCGATGACGCGGATCGGCGTCGGCCGGATTGCCGGTGGTGGGGCCGACGATTTCTTCGAAAATCAAAACGTCGCCGACTTGCAGATTGAGGGCGCGCTTTGTGCCCGGCGGTGCATTTTCATCACCGACAGCAACTGCCTCCCTCACCCCTACCCCTCTCCCAACGGGAGAGGGGTTTGTTCTCCCTTCTCCCCCCGGGAGCAGGGTTGGGGATGAGGGAACAGGATTGACCGACACCCATTGATCAATCAACGCCGCCGACGTCGCGCCAACCGGCAGGCAGCACGCACAATCGCCCCAGGTATAAAAATGAATCTCGCTATGTGCGGCGTACAACTGAATCGGCGACGTTGCATCCTTTACTAACGACTCAAACAACTCGTACTGACCGGGCGCTAGCTGCGCGAACTGATCCGCCTGCAACAGGCGCATATCAGGCGACGGCAACCCGGCGACAAAGAAAATATTGCGCGCGTCGAGCACCGCATCGATATCGGTTGCGATCGTCACCCACGCGCGCGCGTTACAACCTTCGTGCATAAAATAATCCACCAACCGCGCATGTCGGCGTACCGAAATACGTTGGCGCGCTGTGCCGAGGTATGCCTCGGTGGCGACCGCATCCTGGTAGTAACTCAGGTAATCACCGGCGTATGCCAACACCTCGACCAGCGCGACGCCAATATCGGGCGCGTGCGTCTCACGCCAGTCCGGCATCGTCAGCGCCAGGCGATCGAGGATGAGCTGGCGAAAGCTGTCGAAGTCCTTGGCAAGATAATTAATGTCCGGCTGCTCGCGCTGCGGCGGTGGACAGGTGGCCGGCGTTTTACAATCGAGATCGGTCGGGCAGCCGGCGCGGAACGTGAAATCGACTTCGGCATAACGTGGGTCGAAATCGTCCATCGGATCATCGGTCGGATGACCGTCAGCGTCGAGCTTCACCAAGCGCAGCGTGTAGGTCGAGGCATCGCCAGCGGGCGTCACAACGACTTCGAGATAATCGTCGAGCGTTGGATCTTCTTGACGATGCACGTGGATTTCTTTCACCCACAGGTCGCGGAGGCGGCGGCCGCCGGTTATACGGACATTGGCGAGCTGAATTTGCGGCGGTGCTTTGCCGAGGAAGAAAATCTCCAGCGTGGCATGGTCGGCACTGAGATCGACTTCGACGAAATCGAGACCGAACAGCGGCGCTTGGCGCACGTCGTGGCGGCGGCGATCGTTGCGGCAGGTCAATTCGGTACTGTTCATTCGCATTGCCTCAAATCTCATTCTGCTCCGCAGTTCCCTGTCCCTCCGGGAGAGGGCCAGCGCGAGGGAAACTTGTTGCCACTGCTTCCCTCACCCCCACCTCTCTCCCGAAGGGAGAGGGGTAATAATTTTCACGGCGCGCTCCGTACGAACGTTTCGGTTCTACCCTGCTGCGTTGTACGCACGACATATTTCACGGTCACGCTCAACGTCGCGTCTTCGGCGCGCACGTCAAGCTGTTGCAAATCGATCACGTCGCCCAGGTAACGCTGCAACGCCGCTTGCGTCGTGAATTGCAACGCCGACGCCAGCTCAACGCTGTTGGGCGCGAACACCATCTGCAACAGGCCGCTGCCGAAGTCGGGACGATTGACGCGTTCGCCGGGGCTGGTGAAGAGCAACTGCTCGATCATGTCGCGGATGTGATCGTTGTCGTCCGTGGTCGCGGTGCGGCCGCGGTTGTTGAAGTGGAACGGGAAGTCGATGTTCATCGTTCGTCTCGTCCTGTCACATAGCGGTGGCGCGCGTCTGCGTCACGGCGATTATTAACGGCGTGCCGGTCGGCGCGCAGATCGCTTGACTGTCGAGCAGCAACAACGGCTGGCCGTTCGAGGTCACACGCGTCGCTGCCGTGATCCATTGCGCGGTGACGCACGGCCCGTTGCCGGCCGCCGGCGGCGGCATCGCGCAGCCGGCGATGACGTATGGGGCTGCTATCGTCACCGTGGGTTGACCCATGACTGTCACGCGTGGATTGGGCACGGTCGGTTGCGCTTGGCCGCCGTGGGCGCACATCACGGTGGCGCCGACGTGTAATAAGAATCCGGGCATGTCGTTTCCTTTTCGCTCAACCTAGATTTTCCGTATCGCTCTTTCTGCAAAATTCTTCACGCACCACCTCCGCCAGTTAACGCGTCCCCTCTCCCCTTGCGGGAGAGGGACAGGGAGAGGGGTGCCATATGCCACCCCTCTCCCCAACCCCTCTCCCGCAAGGGGAGAGGGGCTTTACCGAAACGTCGAGCAACATCTGCAAAAGATTTGACGGAGCGCGACAGCAACGCACTACACCACCACCAACGCCCCGTTATTCACCGTCACCGTCGGCCCGACCATCACGATGCTAGCGCCCTTGCCGTTCTGAATATAAATGCCGGTGTCGTTGACGATGATCGTCGCCCCGGTCGTGCTCTTCAGCATGATGCCGCCGGTAGGACCGGGCAGATCGCTGATGACCAGCGAGTTCTGCAACGTCGTCTGCATGACGATGTTCGGATCGCCCGGCACACCGGCGAGCGCGAGCGCCGGTACTTCAGCGGCGTTGCCCCACCAACCGCCGGTCCACACCGGTCGATCGCAATCGCCGGCTTCGAATTGGATCCACACGCCGGAACCGATCTGCGGCACCATGAACGCGCCCGATTGTTTGCCGGTGAACGGCATGCTCGGCATCGCCCAGGTCGACGGCGTGATCCCGCCGACATCGGGCACGATCGCCATGATGCGACCGGTCTGTAACGGATCGATGTTGTTTACCACCGTGCCGCGATAAATGCCGTAGTACTTTTGGCCAGCCGTTGTCATACGCTCACCGTCGTTACCGAAGAACCAATGCCACCGCGCGCGAGTGTGAAGCTCTGTTTGTATTCGCCGCGCTTGATGTTGTGGGTGACGCTCTTCACGTAATACTTACCGTCGAAATAACTACCGCCGCCGCGCACCGCCGCCAGTTGCCGCGCCTTGAATACGTGACCGTAACGCAGCACGTCCAGCTGACCGCTGGCGGTGATTGCATCCGGCGCTTCGAACATTTTCGCCAACCCCGCCAACGCCGCGCCCACCGGATTTTCGCTGGCGGTCGGACGCAGCTGACGCACTTTAAATATCGGCGGAATATGCGCGCCCATACCCGACTTCAGGATGTCGAGATTCGGCACTGGAATCGGGATCGGGACCTTCGTGTTCGGCTCGATAATTGTTACTAAATATTGCGTCGACAATGTGCCGTCGAACGAAAAGTTGAGCGAGTCGACGTTGCTGGTGGCGTCGAAATTAATGCTGAGTGCCGGCTGCATACCGCCGAACATCTTGGTGAGATCGGGTCCCCAATACGCCATGCTCTTCCCCGGCGTCGGCCCCGGATCGAGATAGAACACGGCGCCGGTGCTGCTCGCGAGCGTCGTCACGTAGGCGTAGTCGCTGCCCTCCTGCTTGATGAAACGCTCGAGCGGATTCTCGAACTTCGGGATGCTCGCCGGCAACGCGACCGGCACGATGCCGAGCACCAGGTACTTGGCGAGAATCGCTTCGACGATGACGAACTCCGGCAACGCCGGGTACGGAATGCCGGTGAAGTCGATGAAGTCCATCAACGCCGTGAGGTCGAGGCCGGTCACCGAGAACGTGGTCTTGCCGGCGGCGTTGCTCGGCGTCCAATCCTGTTTGGTGATAACGCCGTCCATTAACACTTCGGTGCTGCCGTTCACGGTCACGGCGATGATCACGCGCTGGCGCGGATCGAAGAATCCCGAGGCGTGCATGCGCGCCAGCTCGGAATTTTTTCCCATGGTGAACTTCAATTGAAAACCGCCCTGACTGCCGACCGTCGACGTCACCTGCACATCGGTGAGCGCGTCGATCACCGCACGCGGCACCGGGCTCGCGTTGAACGAGCCCATCATGAGCGTTAAATAAAAGCCGCGATTCATAAGGCGTTACCGACGATTCCTTCGGGCAAAGTGATGCGCAAACGGCGGCCCGGCGTTTCCGTCAACGCTTCCGGACGCAAAGCATTGTTGGCGTCGCACAACCGCCAGAACAATGTCGGGTCACCGAGGTACTGGCCGGCGATGTTGTCCAGTCGCTCGCCCTGTACGACGGTGTGTTCCTGCAACAGTTGAAAGCGCGACGGCGACGGCACGAATCGGCGCGGTATATAAGCCACGATCGTGCCGTGCCGCGTGATCGTCAACGGTTCGAGGCCGTAGTAACGGCTGTTGGCGCTGAACAACGAATTCTTTAGCGCGGTCTGGCTGAGCAGTGCTTGCACCGGATCGAAATTGGGAAACGATAGGTTCATCTGAACGTCCTCACGTTTAATTCATAGCGGCGCCGCGTTTCCCTCATCCCCACCTGCTGCACAGGGATGTGCGAATGTCGCGCGCGCAGGATGCGCAAGAGCGGCCTTCTCCCGGTGGGAGAAGGGTTTAAAACCCCTCTCCTTCCGGGAGAGGGGTTGGGGTGAGGGAGACGGTGCATCAGACTCACGGAATCCCCCGAATACCGAGCGCACTGAACGCACCCGACGGACTCAGCTGCGCCAGCGTTTCTTTCTGCCGCTGATACGCCATATAAAGACTGCCGCCTTTCTCGTTGAAGTTGAGATCGTCGATGCTGAGCACGCGCATACCGAGACTGACCTTGGCGCGCAGCGGATTGAGCGACGGATCGAACGCTTCTTCGGTGACGCTAAGATCGGTCAAACGCACCGGCACGATGCGGGCGGCGCTCCATACAAACAGACTCATCGGCGCCAACACCGGCATGATTTCGAGCGTGCCTTGTTGCGCCAAACTGAAATTGTTCTGCAGCGTCGCGCTCGCCGGATACACCAGTGTTTCCAGCGCCGCCAACGACGGCGCGATGCCGTACTTCACGGTGTTGCTGTTCTGATCCGGAAACTCGAGCTGGTCAGTGGCGTCGATCTCGGCGTCGAGCTTGATGGTCTCCACCGGCGGGCCGGTCAGCCGCAACGCCTCGGAACGATCGCCGCCCTCGTCCGCGCCTTTGATCTTGAGCGTGCGGCTCAACGTGTCCGGGTTGTATTGCAGCACGATGATGCCGTTCGGCAAGACGCTGAATGTATCGGGATCGAGCAACACGATGCCGCCTTTGATAACGCGCGGTGAATTGGGAAACGCGGTCATGGTTGTGTCGTTCCTGTGCCTTTGCCCTTCTCTTGAATCGCCGCTGCCGCCGCCTTCTCGATCGCATCCAGTCCTTCCGGGTCCTTCAAGCCCGCCGCTTCGGCAGCGGCGCGCGCGGCCTTGGCGATACCGGTTTTCACACCGGCATGCGCCGCCTCTTTCACCTTGTCGCGGACGCTCTTCGGCAACGGTTTGGTGACGGCGTCGACCACCGGGTCGACGATCTTTTCATTAATGATATCGAGCGCCGACTTAGGTCCGGTCCCGGGAATCGGCGGCGGCAACGGCTTGAAAATGTCCGGCGGTAGTTTGGTCGGATCGGGCGGTTCGATCTTCGGGTGATATGTCAGATCCGGCGGCAGGCCGAACGATCCCGGGACCGGTGCCGGTTGTTTGTTGAAGTCGGGCGGCGTGAGCTTCGGCGTCATAATGCCGCCGAAACCCTCCTTCGGATGGAACCGCACTTCGGCGCGGCGATTACTCGCGTTCGGAACCTCGTTGCCGGTCTTCACCGCTTGCGGCCCACCTTCGCCTTTGCTCTCGGTGCTGATGATCGACTCGGAAATTCCTTGATCGACCAACGCCTGCTTGACCGCCAGCGCCCGCGCATCGCCCAACGTGAGGTTGTCGGCTTCGCTGCCGACGGTATCGGCGAAACCGGTAACCGATATCGTCGACAACGTGTATTTGCGCAGCAGCACGGTAATGTTATGCGCGGTTTTGACGATTTCCTTTTGATGCGCCTCGCTAAGGTCGGCTTTGCCGGTGACAAAGCCATCCAACGTGGTCGAGCCGATCGCCGCCGCCAGCAACGGTGAGGCGTTCTCGATCAAGCTGTCGCTAGTCGGCAGCGGCGTGGTTCCCGGCAATGGTTGCCGCTGAATGCCGACGGCGGTTGTCATCGGCAACGACGCCGGTTGATTCGTCATCACCGCGGCTGCCGCTTGATCGGCCTGATTCTCACTCGCCGCCGATTCGGCAACCGCCGACCCAGTCGGCGCCGATCGCTGTTGCACGGTGTGCGCGAGCTCATGCGCCAACAAACGCTTGCCGACATCGGTCGTCGGCGAATATTCGCCGGCGCCGAACACGACATCGCGGCCGACCGTATATGCACGTGCATTCAACGCTCGTGCCGACGCGGCAGCTTTGGCATCGTTGTGAATGCGCACGGCACTGAAGTCATGGCCGAAACGCGGCTCCATAAATGACCGCGCCGAATCGTCGATCGGCCGTCCGGACGATTGCGCGACGTCGTGCACGATCGGCGGAACGCCGGTGTCCGGCTCGGCGCTCGCGGCCTTGCGTTGCAACGGCAGGCTCCCCTTCGGTTTCAGCACCGACGGCAACCAGTCCTTCATGCGCTGCGAGAAGAATCTTCCGCTCATATCGTTACGGTCCCTGTTGACGACAAATGGCGGCGGTCAACCCAAACGGACTCAGTTCTTCTTCCTTCGCCGGCGTACCGGGGCAATCGGTTTTCTTGACGGAGTACGCCGTCGCGCGCTGGTTGTAGCTGGTGATGTCGTCTTGGAACTGTTGTTCGGCTTTATGAAAATCTTCGACCGACATACCGACCTTGCCGCCGAACACCGGCGCCGGATTTTGCGCGAGAAAGTCGAACCAATCCTGGCCGTGACGGCTCTCGTGGAAACGTACGGAGGTCTTGCCCTCACCTTTATCTTCGGCGGTCGTGCCGCGACCGTAACCCGACGCACCGCTGGGTTCGGTGCCTGGACCAAAAAGGGTTTTAACTGTCGCCAACAAATGTGGCGGCGTGAATGAAACGATGGTGTTGGTCGCCGAATCGCTAAAAATATCGCTCACCGGTTTGTCTTGGTTGAGTCCGAACTGCGTTACCGCGCGATTGCGCAGATTCTCGTCGTTGCTGGTGGCATCCGGCTCGGCGGTCACATCAACGCCGTTGACCTGGAATGATGCGACACCCTGCGGGCTGACCGCCGCCGTCGACGGCACCGGCGCGGTGATTTTTTGCAGCTGGGCGGCACGCTGCGCCGCCGCCTTCACATCCGGATCGAGTGCATTGCTTACATAATCCTGGAGATTGTCTTCCGACATAGTCCGCAGGCGATCGACCAACGCCGCACCCTTGGCATCGGCCGCCGTCAACGTGATCGCTTCGATGACGCGACGGTTTTTACCGCTGAAGTTTTTCCACAGATAATCGCGACCGACGGTGCTGACGATCTGATCACGCTCCGCTGCTGTCGCTGTGCGCCGCAGCAATGCGATGATGGAACCCTCGTCGCCGCCGCTGGTGTAGCCGCCCAGCATCTCTCGCACCAACAACACTTTGATCTTTACATCGTACGGACCGAGTTCGCTCTCGCGCTTGACGCAGGCACGGGCTTTGTTGTCGCTGTCGTAGTTGTTTTCGACATTGCCGCGGTCCTTCAGACCCGTCAGATACTTTTGTAAGGTTTCCTTGTAGTAATACTCGCCGCCGAACAGCCGATAGAGCGCCACGAACGGCGCCGCCAGCACGCTGCCGATATCGCCCAACACCGAACGTTGCAGTCGCGGGCCGGCGGCTATCGACGTCATCGGCGCCGGTGTCGGCTGTTGCGATGAGATAACGATTGCCGAAGCGATGTCGGCTTCGCGCTCATGCGCATCGTTGACCACACCAAGCTCGATCGCATCGGTCGACGACGTGGCGATACCGCGCTGTTGCACCACGTGCGTCAGCTCGTGCGCAAGGAGCCGCCGTCCGCCGCCGACGCCCGGCGAATATTCACCAGCATTGAAAACGACGTCGCGCCCCACCGTATACGCGCGCGCGTTCAATGCCCGCGCCGATTCGGCGGCGCGGGCATCGGTATGAATGCGGACACGGCTGAAGTCATGATCGAAACGCGGCTCCATAAAAGCACGGGTCGCGCCATCGAGCGGTAAACCCGGCGAGCGCAACACCTCGTGCACGCTGTCCGGAATCGCGCCGGTGAAACGGCCGTTCGCCTTGCGCCGCAGGGTCTTCTTTTTACCGGCGCATGTCTGGCACTCGCCGCTGCCGTAGCTCGGACTGCCGCAGGCGCACTGGCGTTGCAACGTCGGCGCCGATAGTTGCCCGACAGCAGGCGATGCCGCTTTGGCGCTGCTCGTGCCGATGGGCGCGTTCACGGCGGCTTGCCTCCGATCAACTTGAGGTCGCCGTAAAAATAAGCGGCGTACAAATTACGAATGCCGACGGCGCCGGCCAGCTTGATGGCATTGCGATACGTGTCGTAGCGACCCGAAGGCGGTACTTCCGGCAGCAGACTTGCGTCGTATGGCTCGCCGGCCTTCACCGCTTCCGGTTCCACCGCTTCGCGAATCTCCGGTTGCGCGGCGCGCGGCTTGGCGCTAGTCCACACGGTCTCGGCGAGCAATGAATCGACGCCTTCGAGCAGCGTGCCGCCTTCGGTGGTGTGCTCGCCGCCGAGCTTTTCGGCGTAGTCGTTGTATTTGCCGTCCTTCAGCGTATGCAGATATTCATGGATCATCACGTAGAACGATTTCCACATGAACCGACGGTCCTCGCGCGCGTCGGGATTTTTAAACACCTGCACCGACACCTGCCCGCCGCCGGAAAACGCGGTCCAAGCGCGGCCGATGTCGAACAGTCGCTTGGCGTTGTCGTCGGTATTGATGAAGCGGCTACCGACATCATGCACCGCCTTAGCTTCGTCGTTCTGCGGTGTACCGACTTGGTCGAATTTCGGCGTGGCGTTGTGTTTGAAATTGATGCGCCTGGCCTGATCGTCGTTCTGTATTAGGTAAAACATCCAGAACCATGCCGACTGATTCTTGTAGTTAGGATCGTTCTTGAGCTTCGCCTGCTCGCCCTGCCAGACGTCGTGGATGTTGCCTTTGCTGACGACCGCGCCTTTATTGTCGAATTTGTCGGCCTTGAATTCCGGGCCGGTCTTGAAGTTGCGGTACACGCGATCGGTTTCTTTCTGACTCGCCTTGCCGACGCGCTCCAGCTCGGAAAGCTTGTGGACCTTAGACGCGTCGTCGTGCTCGGCCTCGGTATGCGTTCCCACCTTCTGGCGATAACTCTCGTCGACAATCGCCGGCGTGCGCGCCTCGATCTTTTGACCGTAGGTTTCTTTTTCGCCAGGCAGCTGATCGACGAAGTTGCCTTTGGCGCGCTGGACCGGCAATAGCGCCTCGTGCGCCGCCTTCTCTTGATCGGCGGTGAGCGGCGTCGTTTCCTTGCTGAACGCCTTCGCGCCCTTCGGCGCGGCTAGCGCAATGTCGCGATACAGCGGTTCGAGCACGAAATCGATCAACAGGACGGCGGCGTTGGTGATCGCCTTGTCCCACTTCAATTCCTTGGTTTCGTTTTCGAGCAGTTTGAATTCGACGTCGCTCAAGTGCGCGCCACGGCGCACGCGCTCACCGGCCAAATCGCGCATCGCCTGGGTGTGCTCGTCGGGCGTCAATGCCCGCAACTCCTGATAAACCTCGGCGGCATCGGCGCGCGCCATGTTTCTCCCGGTCGCTTCGCGCTCCTTCTCCGAAATGCCGCGTAAGCTGGTCTCGATCCGCGTCGTGCGCTGGCCGAGCATGGCCTGCAGCTTGGGCCAGGAGTAGCCACCGCGAATCGCCAGCATGACCTCCGGTTTCAGTTTTCGCGAACCTTTGAGCACCGCCTCATGCCCACCTTCGAATTGCAGATCGTAAAATCCGCGCAACTCATTTTCCTCGTCGCCCTGAAAATCGGAATCGAGATCTTTCGGGTCGACACCGCCGGCACCGAAAATGATTTCAAGCTCCGCGTGCGTGCTGCCGTGCAACAGCTTGAGAATGGCACGTTCGTCGTCATCGCCAGTAAAGCCCGACTGCATTTCCTTAATCAGCAAGATCTTCAACTTCGGCGTGAGCACGAAATCGGTATCGCCGTCGCTCCAACGCTTGACGATCGCGCGCGCTTTGTTGTCGCTGTCGGTGTGGTCCTCGACGCCGTTCTTTTCGATGAAATCGAGATAGGTGTGTAACGTTTTTGGATCGAAGTCTTCGCCGGCAAATAGACCGCCGATCTCATCGATGATGTTCCAACGCTGAACCCGCGCGCCCGACGAACCTTGCTGCGCGACATGCGCGAGCTCGTGCGCCAATAGTTGGCGGCCGGCGGTGGTTTGCGGGGCGAATTGTCCGTCGCCGAAGACGACGTGTGCGCCGACGGTATAAGCGCGGGCGTTAACGACGCGCGCGGATTCAGCGGCATGGACATCGGTATGGACGCGTACGTGACTGAAGTCGCGACCAGGCAACAATGCTATTACGGGCGATCGCATTACGCGGTCGGCGGCATCGTCCGCCTCTCGCTCGAATTGATCTTGTGCCGGACCCATCGTCAATGCCGGCGCCAGCTGCGCCGGCGTCTGCGTAAAATCGTAGGCGAAACGTGATTCCATAAAAGCGCGCGTCGGCAGATCTAACGGTTGCCCCGCCGATTGCAACACATCGCGCACGATTGCCGGGACATTCGCGCCCCGCCCGGTAGGCCGCGCCGACATCTTCGGTGCCTGGGCTCGTCGCGTCGTCATGGCTGCGGCTGCACAACCATGGCCGACGATTTGCTGCCGTGCGTGCCGGTACCGGATTGGAACTCGTGGAACGACTGCTGCTTCGCGGCCGGTCCGTACATGAAAAAAATCCAATCGGTCGGGTCCCAACCGGCGGCGTTTTCGAGCGTGATGTAGTCGTGACCGCTTTCGAGCACGGTCGCGGCATAATGGAAGTTCCAGGTGAAGCCGCTCGACGAAAAGCCCGGCATGTCCTTCTCGGTGCTTTCGGTGATGCCTTGGCCCACGTGCGGCACGGCGTACTTGTTGATGCCGTACTTGCGATCGAACGCATCCTTGTCGGCCGACGACAGCGCTGCGTAGCGCGCATAGGCTTCTTGGCGCGTGAGATTCGCGCCGAATTCTTTTTTGAATAATTCTTCCGACCATTGCTCGGGCGTGGTCGGATCGCCGCCGTGGTAGGTGCGCGGCGTGAGGTACTCGTCGGCGCCGCCTTGGCCTTTGATGACGCCGACGTCTCTTTTGCCGGCCATGCCGCTGCCGGTCACTTGCCGGCAGGCGGTGCCGCAATCGGAAGCGAGTTCGAGATCGAACGACGGCGTGCGCTTAACCTGTTTTCCGATCGCCGAGCCGGCATACGCACCGCCGATAGCACCGCCGACGGCGCCCAACACACCACCGATGATGGCGCCGGCAATGAGGCCGCCCTTGCTGTTGCTGCTGCTGGCGAGGCTCTCGCCGATCTTAGCGCCGGCATAACCCAACCCCACACCGGCGCCGATGCCGCCGGTAATACCGCCGACCACGCCGCCGGCCGTGCGGTAATCGCTGTCGCCCGGCGCGGCATTGCGCTTCATCGGTTCCACTTCTTGCAGGGTTGTCGTTTGACCGGTGTCCGGTGATTTACCGGAAATATCCTGACCGCCGGATTTCAAACGCAACTGCGCGATCGATCCTTGATCGGCTAGTGTTTTGTTCGATGCCGGTAGTTTGGCCGGCACGGTCCAGGCGCGCTTCGACAAGCCGGCGCCCCACCCTCTATTTTCGGCCGCGAGTTGGCCGTCGTCGGCGATGCGCAGCTTGGCGCTGTTCGGATGTTTCCAACCGTCCGATTGGCTGGTTGTTTGTTCATGCACGCTGAATTCGGTAAAGCAACGCACGGTCGCATCGCCGGTTCGGCTTTGCTGCGCGACATGCGCCAGCTCGTGCAACAACATGCGCTGTCCCGACGACGACGCCGGCGCGTATTGCCCCGACGCGAAGACGATATGATTGCCGAGCGTATATGCACGGGCACCGAGCACTTGCGCCGACTGCGCCGCGAGCGGATCGGTGTGTACGCGTACGGCGGAAAGATCGGCGACCGACTTCTCCGTCGTCGAAGCGGCGAACGACGACGCATTCGCCACCCGATCGGCGTCGCGCTCTTGCGCATCGCGCGGCGATCCCAACGCCCGCGCGCTCGGCGTCGACGCATGCACGCGCACGCCGGAAAAATCGGCACCGATCCGTGGCTCCATCTGGGCGCGCGTGGACGAATCTAGCGGTCGACCGGCTGATGCACGCAATGCCTGATCGACCGTCGCTAACGGTTCATGACGATGCTCGTTGGTATGCCGGCGCGGCAATGCGCCGGCCGGTGTCGCCGTCGTCGGCGCCTGTGTTCGCGCTAGGCTTTGTCGATTCACGATGACGCCTTCGGGCTCAATTCGCCATAAAGAGTTTGCGCAACGCCCTCACCCACCTCCACCGCTCCGGCATCGGCGTTTAACCTTATCGGCGCCGCTCGCAGGCTCGCCACATTGAAGCTCTGCGGCAACGACAAGGCACCGGCACCGATCAGTCGCACCAATTCGTGCTGCAGCGCGGCGTTGACAACGTCGCCGTCGCGCGCCGAAAGATCCAACCCCTCCAACAGCAATCGCTCGATATGCAGATTGACGTTCACGTTGCCGCCTCGGTCGACTCCGACCAGCGAAACTCGGCCTCGTTGACCGGCTTCTCGAGCTTGCGAAATTCCGTGCGCATGGCATCGAGCAACAACGGCATCGTCACTTTCGTGCCAGCAGCGGCGGCCAAGAACGCCGCGTTGAGGGCGATGTTGTGGATGCTGCCGCCTGTGAGGTTGAACTTGGCGAGACGATCGTAGTCGAGCGCGGCCCGCGGCATTTCGCGCGGGAACGCCTTCTGCCAAATCGCTTTGCGCTCGGCGACGCCGGGGAAGGCGAAGTTGACGATGAAGCGCAACCGCCGCAGAAACGCACCGTCGAGCGCCGCTTTCATATTGGTGGCGAGGATCGCCAGGCCGCGATACGCCTCCATGCGCTGCAGCAGATAATTGATCTCGATGTTGGCGTAGCGGTCGTGGCTGTCTTTGACCTCGCTGCGCTTGCCGAACAATGCGTCGGCTTCGTCGAAAAATAAAATTGCGCCGCCGTCTTCGGCGGCGTCGAACAGCTTGCGCAAATTCTTTTCGGTCTCGCCGATGTACTTGCTGACGACCGCCGACAGATCGATGCGATACAGCATCAATCCCAATTCATTGGCGATGATTTCCGCCGCCATAGTCTTGCCGGTGCCGGACTCGCCGGCGAATAGCACGCTGATACCGAAGCCGCGGTTCATGCGCTGACGAAATCCCCAGTTGTCGTAGACCGCGCTGCGGGTGCCGACTTGCTGGGCGATTTGATACAGCAGATTTTTTTCTGCGGGCGCGAGCTCGATGTCGTCCCAGGTTGCTTTGGTTTCCAGCGCCTGCGCCAATTGATCGAGCGTCGGCCGTGTGCGGCGCAGGCATTCTTGCCAGAGCGCATCGGCCACTGGCTGGCGGCCGCTCTGGCGTGCATCGGCGGCGATTGCGCGAATCGTCGGCAGGTTGAAATTGAATTGCGCGGCTAAGCGTCCGGCGTGCTCGGCGGCGGTGTCGCCCAATACTTCGACCCACGCCGCGCGCTGCTCCGCCGGCGTCGGTTTGGCAACGTCGAGTAGCACACTGTCCTTGGCGACATCCGACCACGGCTCGCGCGTGTCGAGGAACACGAGACCGAGTCCGCTCGCGAACAGGCGTTGGATCGCCGGCACCTGCGTATTGCCGGCACGGTCGACGTGCGCGGCATCGATCATCAACGCCAACGGCAACAAGTTGCTCTCGCGCTGCCATAAGCGCACGAAGGTTTCGTAGTCCGTTGTCGCGGCCGGCAATGCATCGGCCGGCAAGCGATACAACATCAGCCCGAGACGCGCCGCGGCGCGCTGCGCCACCATTAATTTGCTTTGACTATCGGCGCCGAGTAACTGGAACACCGGCAAGCGCACGCTCTCCTCCAACTTGCGGAGGCCGTCGACGATGCCGTCGGCGAGCGCCGCTTGCGACGGCGGCAACACCGCCTCTTCTATCACCACCGGCTTCATCAACGACGTCAAGCGATCGTCAAGATAGTTGAGGCCCTTCACGTAATTGACGATGCGCTCGTCGGCCTTTAGCACGCTACCAATCAACGGCTGCGCACCGGTCTGATTGATTTCGAGCAAACGCCAATAGCGCAACGGCCGCTCCGGCGATAACGCCTCCCATGCCGGTTGATCGAACAACGCTAATGCCAGGGCGAATGTCGGATACGGCCGCGCCGACTCCTGCTGTGCGCGGGCGCACAAACCGCCGATGCGAGTATCGAGCTCCATGGCGATGCACAACAGCATGACGTGGCGTTCGAATTCGCTGAGCCCCAAGCGCCGCGCCAGCAAAATCAATGCTGGTGGCCGCGCCGTCGCTTCGGCTTCGATCATCTCCGATGGCAACGGAATCGTATTACTCCCCTCTCCCTCCGGGAGAGGGGCCGGGGGTGAGGGAACGAGGACGCGCTTATCTTTCCGGAAAAAAAACGAACCGAAAGACGGCGTGTTGTCTGTCGTCAGCGCTTTTCCCTCACCCCTTCCCCTCTCCCGAAGGGAGAGGGGTGTAACAGTAGTAGTAGGTTTTCCGCGGGTTCCGGCATCCGCCAACTGCGTAAGGCGCGCGCGCAGCCAGGCCAAGCCGGTCGCGAGATAGCGGTCGTTGTCGGCGAACCACGTTTCCATTTCGCCGGTCGTCTCGCTCATGGCACCGTCACCTTTTGCGCCGGATCGAAATCGGCCAGCGGCGGCGTGCCGCTGTACACCACGGGAATACTGTCGACACCATCGACACGCAGGCGGGTGACATAAGTGCCGCTGCTCAACCCCGACAGCTTGAACAAGATCGTCGTCGGTTGGCTAGTATCCGCCGGCGTCGTGATCGACGTCGGCTCCGCTTGGCGATCGCCGAACAACAACAGCACGCGCTGCCCCACCGCCAGCCGTGGCTCGCTCGTGATCGTTACATCGACCGCGCCGGCGCCGGTGTTGGCCGAGGTCACGGTAATTCGCGGCGCCAACGCAAACGGAATTTCGTTGCTGATGATCGGCGGCACGCCGGTCTTCTTTACCGCCAGCGCCAACGTGTAGAAACCCGGCAGCCAACGTGACAGGGCGTTGACGTCGTCGACGGTGTCCGGAACATGAAACGAAATTTCGCCGGTGTTGCCGCCAGCCGTCGGTGGCAGCTCAACGACCTGCGGCAAGCGCAGGCTGCTGAATCGCAACGTAGCATCGGCAATCGTCAATTGATCGCCGGTAATGATGGCATCCTCACCGAGTCGTATCGCCGGTTGTGACCGTGGCAGACGCAGCGCAGTCAGCATCGGCGCCGCACCGGGCGAGGTGATGACGCCGCGATCGGTCTCGCCGCGTTTCAATACCGGCAGCGGCGCACTGCCGGGCGTGCGGCTGTCGATCAGAATTACCGTCACCTCGTACGCCATCGAAATGCGATATTGCGTTTGAAATACCATCCACAGCCGCGAAATCTCTTCGACGCCGAGCGATAGCGGCGTGATCCGCACGCGCTCGAACTGTTGCGACAGATCGTTGTTCGCCAGGGCGATACTGATTTCGCTGCGACTCAACAAGGCATGATCGTGCAACACGCTCATGGCGCCACCGAGCACGCGATGGCTAACGGCGTCGTTGTCATTGTCGCCGCGGCCATAAGCGGTAATGAGGTAATGCAAGTTGATCGCCAGCGGCGGCAGACCGGTCTCGCCGGGACGCACCTGCCGCGGCATGTCCATGTTGCGCCAGGCGGCGTTGACCGCGGTTTGATACAAAAACAAATTGACCTGCGATTTGCTGATGCCCTTACGAGCGACGTCGAGCGGTTGTGCGGTAACTTCGAGATCGGACAGATCGCTGTCGAGCGTCGGCACTTGCGCCAACAACAAATTACGCAAGGTGGCGGTAGTCGCGGCAATCGCGAGCGAGTTGCTCATCGCCCTCTCCCGCGTTGTTGTAGGTACTCGGCGAGGCTCATCGGCTGCGCGCCGGCGGCGCGTTCCGTTCCGGCGCGTTTCGGTGCGACGCTATCTTTGGTCGCGCGGATTTCCAAACGGCCGATGGTGACGTTGATCACCGGCGTCGATTCGGGCGCGGTCGACGCTACCGATTCGCGCCAGGCACGAGCTTGATCGAAAATCGCTGACGGCTCGGCGACAACGCGTTCGTGCGGCAAGCGCGGCAACGGTGCAGGCTCAATAGCTTTGGTAGATGACGCCGTGCCGGTGCGTCGCCGTTCGTGATCGAGCGAGGACGGATCGAACGACGCGGGCGAAGTTGCTTTTACTCGCGAAGGTTCGACTGGCAAAACAAACGTGGCGTCGGCACGTGTACCTCGTAACGACGGCATGGACACCGGCGCTATCGGATCCAGCACGATGCGGTGTAGGGTTTCGATAGTGCTGGTCGTCGACGTCACTGGGTTCGGTCTATCGCTCGGCGCATCCATGGTTCGCGTGGGCCGGGTCGATTCGGGTGCATCCACGTTGGCGCTCCGTTGGCGCGGCGGTTCTTCCAACTGCGCATTCGTCGACCGTTGGATGCTAGCGGTAACACGTGGCCGCGCTTCGGTTTCCGTATCGCCGATAGACGCTACGTCGTCGTCAGCGACTATGCCATTTTTTGCCGCCGTCCACGGCACCGGCTCGAACAACGACGGCAGACGCGGTTGCGGCGCGCTGCCGACGTCGGCGGTGCGCTCGATGAGACGCCCGAGAAAATCTGGGCGCTCGTTGGCAGACGTGGATGATGTCATTGGCGACACAGCTCCAAATATATTTGTCGCCGCGTCGGCGACAGCGCCAGCGTTTCCGACTCGGACCAGCCGTAGGCGCGCGCCAAGCGCGCGACGTCGCGCAACGTGCGCGTCGCCCACGCTTGGATCTCTTTCCATAGGAAGTTGGCGATGTCCAACGCCGTGCTCCAACGGTGCTGGCACGCGGGACACGTCATCTCAAGTTGGATATCCGCTTGCAAATCGAGCATGGCCATTTGTTCGGCGATCGACGTATTGGCACTAGTCGATAAGCTACCGGCATCGACCCCATCACCATTGGCATCGCGCACATCGGCGATGCACTGCCTTAACAAAGCGGCACGCGCCGACGGCAATGTGGCGTCATTGGCAACGGCAACGAGATCGCGGCTCGTGGGTAAATGGAACGTGACGCGATGACTTTCGACGGTGCAAACTTGCAGCGTTTCCGCCGTCTCGCTCGGCGCGCGCTGCAAATCTTCTATCTGCATCGACGATTCCAATTGTCCGGCGCAAACCGGGCAGGCAATAACGATCGCAAGTTCAGATCCGAACAATCGCCGCCGCAGTTCCAGCAAGCGCGCATCGCGCTGGCCGATGGACAGCGTCCACAGATCGTCGTCGGTCAACTCTGGACAGGCGCACGCCAGTAACGACAACGCCCGCAGGATCGGCGGTTGCTGCAAGCCGACTTCCCACGCGTTCAACAATTCAGCGGCAGTCAATGCACGCATGCGTTAGACGATCTCGCTCACGAGCAGCGGTTGCTCAACCGACCGTTTGACCCAGACTTTCTTCGCTCGGTTCGGGCGTACTGACATCGCGCAACCAGCCTTCGTTCTCGAGCTTGATGTGCTGGATGGCGACGGCGTTGGCATTGGCATCGAGGTCGGGCAAGGCTTGATACTCCGACACCCAACAGCGGAACACCTGATAGCTCAGTGCCAGCTGGCCGGATTCGTTGTAGACCTCGATGATGACGTCCTTGCGGAAGTCTTTGAGTGACACTTCTTTGCCGAGGCCAGCACCGAAATTCCAAACCTTATTCGCCCACGCCTCGAACTCAGGATCGTGGGTTACGCCGCGCTCAAGCGTGATGGCTTCGTACTCCGTACGACCCGGCGATTTGCGGCTCGAACTCGGGTCGCCGCCCTCGCGATGCTTGACGACTTCGGTGGTGCGCTTGAGGCCACCGACTTTGCTGACGCCGGCAACATAGCGGCCGTCCCACTTCACGCGAAATTTGAAATTCTTATACGGATCGAAACGCTGCGCGTTTACGCTGAACTGAGCCATGATGTTCTCCTTAAATCGGTTCTTTGCCTCCCCTCTCCCACTGGGAGAGGGGTTGTATTTCTTTACGTCTCGATCTGCCCCGCCATCTGTTGGATCTTGATGACGACGAATTCCGCGGGCTTGAGCGGCGCGAAACCGACGACGATATTGACGATGCCAAGATTGATATCGTTCTGCGTGGTCGTGTCCTTATCGCATTTGACGAAATACGCGTCTTGCGGCGACTTGCCCTGGAACGCGCCGAGACGAAACATGTTGTGCATGAACGCGCCGATGTTTAGACGAATCTGCGCCCACAACGGCTCGTCGTTCGGTTCGAACACGATCCATTGGGTGCCGCGATAAAGACTCTCTTCCAAAAACAGCGCGAGTCGGCGCACCGGCACATATTTCCAATCGGAGCTCAGCATGTCGGCGCCGGCGAGCGTGCGCGCGCCCCAAACGACATTGCCGAACGTCGGGAATGAACGATTGCAATTGAGACCCAACGGATTGAGCCGGCCGTTGGCGGCGTCGTTCAATTTAAACGCGAGCTCGGGCACCCCAGAGAACGACGCCTCCAGTCCCGCCGGCGCCTTCCACACGCCGCGTTGCGCGTCGGTGCGCGCCATGATGCCGGCGACGGCGCCGCACGGGACGAATGTGTCCAAACGGTTTTCCTGCATCGGGTCGGGCATGCGCAGGCGTGGAAAATACACGGCGACGTTGGTCGCGAGCGCCGTGCCGATATCGGTGCGTAACGTGTTGATGCCGGTCTCGGCGGAGGTCGTGTCGACCCAACTCGCCGGCGAATCGACCACCAACATCGCCCGGCGGTATGCGCAGTAAGCGGCCGCCTTGGCCAGTGTGTTGCTCGAACTAACATCGGTGTCGAACGTCAACGGCGGTATGCAGAGTAGATTGAACAAATCGGCAGCCTCAAGCGCATACATGCCTTTACGCCCGACTTTCAAGCTGTCGGCGGCGATTTGGTTATCGGTAACGTCGGCGCCGTCGGTGCCGGCGGTATTAGCGGCGACGTACTTGGTCGAGTCGGTCGGATCGTCGGCGTTGGTGATGGTGGCGGTCGGCCGCGCGCTCGGCGCGCTGCCCTTCACATTGACCAGCGCCGATCCTTCGGCCAATACCGTGGTGACGAAACGGGCGTTGTTCGGATCGCTCGACAAGTTGAGAAACACTTCGCTACGCACCACATTCTTCGAAGCCGGCGCGTCTAGCTCTTGAATCGTCAGCGTATAAAGACTTGCCGGGTCTTTGGTCGCTTCGTAATTGACCGAGACCCGCAGCGCGTTGCCCCATTTGCCGGGGCTGGCGGCCGAAAGAATCAGCGCGGTCCCGCTCGTTGGCAAATTAATCTCGGCGGTGCCGGCCGCGTTGTGCACGCGAATGATGTAGGCGTCGCTGCCACCGTGTTGGAAATAATGCTGCACCGCATAGCTCATGGTGCTGAGCGACGACAAGCCACCGAAAGCGCGATCGTAGTCGGCGAAGCTTTGGATACGCGTGGCGACATCGGTCGGCCCGCGCGGCGCGCGGCCGATGAACGCCGTAATGGACGTGGCGACACCGGTAATGGTACGCACACCGCTTGGAATCTCTTCGATATAAACGCCTGGGTACGTCAGTGTTGCCGGCATGTCGCGCTCCTTGTCAGCGTGAGTTCGATCGAAATTTTTCGCTCGTGAGTCAGTCCGCGGTGTGCATATAGCAATCGCCGGGCCAACACGCTGATCCACTAAATTTGCAGGGTTTACCGCGCGAAATATTTCCGATGACAGACGAGACGGGTGTGTTTAGACCCAGCGGCCAAGACGATGGAAACCGGCAAAATGCGATTTCGATTCGGTAAAGCGGGTGCGCGCGCCGTTTGCGCGCTGATGGGTTACATCTGACCCGGATTATTTCCGGCGATGGAAAAATAAAGCACGGTACCGTCGCGCTGTACCCGACAAGCGATACGCTGTTGTTTTATCAACTCATTGAGCGCCGCTTGAATCAACCACGGGTCGATCGCTACCGCGGGATTGCCTAACCACCAGCGGGCAATGCCATTGACGCTGTCTACCGCCAGTGGATGATCGCTGAGATAACGCGATATCTTGTCGCATAACACGGAGATCGCGGTTTCGTTGTCGCTCACACTCGCCCTCTCGATCGCTGATCGAGGCAACACAGCAATCGGTGGGCCAACTTCATCAAAGCGAAAATGCGCGGTGAAACTTCATGCCGCGAAAGAAAACCGGGCGAATAGAAACCCACCCGCCCGCGGCCGAACCCGCGGAATGTCGGCCGATCGAAACAACGGGACGAACTAATTGGGCAAAGCACGCGATGACCCACTACTGGGTCGTCGGTGCCCCAAGGACTTAATATCGGCAGGCGCTATTCGGCGTAGCTCAATCGATCGATCCCATATTTCTTCAATAATTTTCCAAAAGCGCGCCGCTCTTTGCCGACCATGCTAGCAGCGCGCGTTACGTTGCCCTCTGTCACCAGCAGCACCGCCTCGAGATAGCGACGCTCGAATTCGGCGATCGCTTTATTTTTCGCTTGATGAAAGCTGTCGGTTTCGAAACTCAATCGTCGCCGATCCGATCGCACGCGGCGCTCGCCATTCAGCAGCGCCGGCGGCTGAATACAGATGTTGTTGCCGTCGGCGAGCAAGTATTCACGACAAATGAGATTTTCTAACTCGCGAACGTTACCCGGCCAAGAATAGCGCTCGAACCATTGCAGCGTTTCCGGATTGATGATCTTCTCGGGACCGAAGCGAGCGACACAGGCGTGCAGAAAGTGATTGGCTAACAACGCCGCGTCGCCCGATCGTTGGCGTAGCGGCGGCAGCTTTAATGCCATGAGCCGGATGCGGAACAATAGATCCGATCGAAAGTTGCCGCGCTCGACCAACACATCGATATCGGCGTTGCTGGCAGCGACGATGCGCACACTCGCATGGCGCACATCGGCCCCACCTAACGGCCGGTATTGTTGGTCTTGCAGGAAACGCAGCAGCGTGACTTGTGCTTTC
Source organism: Gammaproteobacteria bacterium (assembly GCA_016199745.1). Classification (NCBI taxonomy): domain Bacteria; kingdom Pseudomonadati; phylum Pseudomonadota; class Gammaproteobacteria; species Gammaproteobacteria bacterium. The sequence goes on along the minus strand of JACQFZ010000068.1, from coordinate 41,891 downwards.
GGCGTCAACGCGTCGATTTCATCGAGGAACAACGTACCGTTTTGCGCGTTACCAACTAAGCCTTCGTGATCGCGCCGCGCATCGGTGTACGCGCCTTGCTTGTGCCCGAAGAGCTCGTTCTCGATCAATGCATCCGGAATGGCGCCGCAATTCACCGGGATAAACGGACCTTCGCGGCGAGCGCTGCCGTAGTGAATGGCACGTGCCGCCAATTCCTTACCGGTACCGGTTTCACCTTCGATCAACACCGGCGCATCGCAACGGCCGATCTTGCTTATTAATGCCAGCGTGTCGAGAAAAACGGTGGACTGTCCAATCATTCCAGCTCCCTCGTTTCATCTTCCCTTTCAGCGCTATTAGCGGTTCTTTTTAGAATTTTTTAAATAGTACCAAAGTCTCCCCTTGCTATTGTGCGCGGCCTGCCCTAATCGCAGGGTCCTTAATGATCTGTTGTGAAAAAAGCGTGAAAAGATCCTCAACGACGACGAGATGCAGGTAATACCACAGAGGCAAAGGCTTATTCTAGTAACGATCCCGTGGGGATCTCTTCGATCTTCTCCTTCAACCTTATCCGCCAGGTGGCCTATCGGCACCAGCGGGGCGCATTACCTGAACAGATAGGCAAAAGCATTCACGACGGATGGATTTTCTTCCCCATTTCCCGCGGCTAAAAATACCCCGACTTATTCCAGTCCATGCATGATTAGCGCTAACTAAACTCCGCCGGCTGACATAACCAGCCAATGCCAGAACGCGCACGCATATCCAGACGGCACAATCAAATCATACGAAGGCGCGTCGTCAACGCGATGGATCAGCGTGGATACTTCGGCAATAGAAGTTTGTGCGCAAGAATCCGTAGCGAATATTTCGCCGTCCAAATCTAGGCGGCAACCTTTACTCAACACAGTCCGCGCTTTCGGACCGGACAATCGCAACACCACTCGCGCATGACTTTGATCGCTGACGTAGGCGAGCCCGTCTACGCGTGTATTGATCTCGTGCATCAGACTTTTGCCGTTACTCGTGAGTAACATCCAATAACCCGGCGCGAGCGGCAACGCGGTAAAACGATAATCGAGTGTCACGCGTCCCGGCGTCGCCGATATTCCCAACGCGTTGGCGACGGCATCGCTCTGGTAACGGCGCGCTAACACTTGCCAGGTTTCGATATCGCAACGCTCCGCGATCGTTACGCCCGACGATGCCGGCCTGTTTCCGGGGCCGGCGGACTCATCGATACCGTGCAACGGATAGGTGCGCGTTAACTCACGCATGCAAACGCCTCCCGTCCTGATCGATAAAGCAAGGCTCGACGATTTCTACCGGTGTTGCTTCATGGTGAAGCGGAGAGCTTGCATACAAGTGTTCACCGATGCGTGCCCTGCTATCGGCAACCAGCGCTAGACCAATCCACCGCTTCAACGTGGGACTAAATGCAACTGATGTTACGTGGCCCAACGAGGGTTGCGTCGACAACGCGGCGCTCGCCGTCGTAGGCAATGTGATCTGCGCGCCCGATCGCAAACGCACGGTCGCATCGACCGCTTTAATACCGACCAGCGCGGGTCGTATTGGGTCGACCAGCCCAGGGCGTTTCGCCAGCATACGGCCGATGAAGTCTTTCCTGTCGTTCATCATCCGCGCAAAACCGAGATCGGCAGCGGTCGTGCGGCCGTCGATCTCGGCGCCGGTCACATGGCCCTTCTCGATGCGCAACACATTGAGCGCTTCCAGGCCATAGGGAACGAGTCCGAGATCGGCGCCGGTCGCCATCAACCGCTCCCACACGGCTTGACCGAAACCCCAGGGTGTATTGATCTCATAAGCCAACTCACCGGAAAAACTGATTCGGAAAACTCGTACCGGCACATTATCGATCATGGTTTTGACGACGCCCATGAATGGCAACGCTTCATTAGAAACATCAGTACTGACCACACGTGCCAAGACACGGCGTGCCCGTGGCCCGGCCAATGACATTGCCGCCCATTGCTCGGTCACGGAGCAGAACGCGACGTCGAGATCCGGCCACACGCATTGGTGGCAATACTCCATGTGCGCCAACACCGCGCCGGCGTTGGCCGTCGTTGTGGTGATAAAAAAGTGTTCATCGCCCAACCGTGTTACGGTGCCGTCGTCGAACACAAAGCCATCTTCGCGCAACATTAATCCGTAACGCGCTTTGTTAACGGCGAGTGTGGACCAACCGTTAACGTACAAGCGGTTTAAAAATTCAACAGCGTCCGGCCCGAACAACTCGATCTTGCCGAGCGTCGACACATCGCACAGCCCGGCGGTCGTGCGTACCGCCGTCGTTTCGCGATCGATCGTTTGTTGCGGTGTCTCACCGGGCCGCGGGTAGTAACCGGCGCGCAACCAATGCCCTACTTGTATGAATACGGCACCGGCGCGCTCGTGCCATTGCTGCATCGCGGTGCGCCGGATCGGCAAGAAGTCGTGACCACGTCGGTGACCGGCGAAGCTGCCAATCGCAACCGGCGTATACGGCGGTCGATACGTTACCGGGCCCATTGCCGAGATCGCTTTGCCCTGCACTTGCGCGAGAATGCCGAGCGCATTGATGTTGGAGGTCTTACCTTGATCGGTCGCCATGCCGAGCGTGGTGTAACGCTTCGCATGCTCGGGCGATACATAGCCTTCGCGCGCGGCCAATTCGAGGTCGGCGAGCGTGACGTCGTTTTGAAAATCGACGAATGCTTTGCCGTTCGCCGCCACCGACCACAACGGTTGCGGCGGTTGCGCGTCGCCGTAACCGGCCAACGGCCGCGCTGCCGACACATAGCCGCTGCCAGCACCTTCGCCATCGAGCAAACAATCCGCCAATGCATACACGCCGCGCGCGGCACCCACGACATGCACTTGCGGCAGATCGGCGCTGGGAACGTAGCCGACCGCCGGTTCCGACCAAGTAGGTTTCGCACCTTGCTGACTCGCCAGATGTACGACCGGATTGAAACCGCCCGACATCGCCAGGCAATCGCAGGCAACACGCCCGGCCGGCTGACCGGCCGACGTCATCAGCTCCAACGCCCGCACGCGTCGACCACCGACGGCGCGTTTTGGCAAGGTCGAGGTACGCACGTCTATGCCAGCGGCGCGGGCAACATCGGCAATCATTCCAGATCGCTGGCGCGTATCGACGATCAGCGGCGTGGCGATACCGGCAACCGTTAAGTCGATGGCGGTTTGATAGGCATCATCATTATTAGTCACGACGACAACACGACGCCCGACGGCAACGGCGAAACGATTGGCATAAGCACGTACCGCCGAGGCCAACATCACGCCCGGTAAATCGTTACCCGGGAACACCAACGGTCGCTCATGCGCGCCAGTCGCAATCACGGTGCGCTGCGCTCGTATTGTCCAGCGCCGTTGACGCGGTTGTCCGGGCAGCGGCTGCGACACGTGATCGGCAACGCGTTCGACCGCACCGTAAACGTTGTGATCGTAGGCACCGAAGACTGTCGTCCGCCGGAGTACGCACAAGTTCGGAAAGCGACTGAACGCCTGTACCTTATGTGCCAACCAATCAACGGCAGGTTTTCCATCGACGAGATCACGTTCGTACAGCAGGCGCCCGCCCAGTGACGCATTTTCATCACACAGCAGCACACGCACACCCTGGCGTGCAGCATTCAGCGCCGCCGCGATTCCAGCCGGTCCGGCACCGACAACGAGCACATCGCAATGACGATGGCAGGATTCGTAGCTATCGGCATCGGCTTCACGAGCTGCCCGACCGAGGCCGGCAGCACGGCGAATCAATCGTTCGTAGACCGGTTCCCAGAATGACGCCGGCCACATGAACGTTTTGTAATAGAAACCGGCGACCAGCAACGGCGCTGCCAATACGTTCAGCGACAACAGATCAAACCGCAAGCTCGGCCAACGATTTTGACTGCTCGCGTCGAGACCGTGATAAAGCTCGATCGTCGTCGCGCGTGTATTCGGTTCACGGCGGGCGTTGCGCCGCAGCTCCACGAGCGCATTCGGCTCTTCCGAACCGCAGGTGAGTACGCCGCGGGCGCAGTGATACTTGAAACTACGACCCACGAGATGAATGCCGTTGGCGAGCAGTGCCGATGCCAATGTGTCGCCGCGGTAACCGGTATAGCGACGACCGTCGAACTGAAACGAAACCGGATGGTCGCGCTGAATCGCACCGCCGGTTGACAAACGAAAGGGTTGTGTCATGCGGACGGGGTTTCCAACGCATCACTGGGCCAACCGGTCGCCGCAATCGCGTGCGTCAGCGTGTGCCGCACGACCTTGACCATGCGCCGGCAACCCGACAAATGATGCCAATACTCTTGTTGCCAACCTTTAGGGTTAGTGCGCGTATACACGTACTCGTAGAACATATCCGCGGATGCGTCCGCCGGCGGGCGCTTGATCGTGGCATCGCCGCGGTACTGAAACTCGGTCTCATCGCGGACACCACACCACGGACAACGAATCTGAAGCATGCCGACTCCTAATGCGCCCAGGGATACGGGCCGGCACCCTTTTCGTTCAACAACCGGCCATCGCGAAAACGTTCCATCGTGAACGGCGCATTGAGTGGATGCGGTTCGTCCTTGGCGATCGTGTGCGCAAAGCACCAACCGGAACCTGGGATCGCTTTGAAACCGCCGTAACACCAACCGCCGTTTAAATAGAGGCCGCCAACCGGCGTCTTACAAATAAGCGGACTACCGTCCATGGTCATGTCCATGACACCGCCCCACTGGCGTAACACGCGCAAGCGGCCAAGACATGGGATCAGCGACATCGCGCTCGACAGCGTCTCTTCGAAGAAGCTGCCAAGACTGCCGCGTTGCGAATAACTGTTGTAGCCGTCGAGGTCGCCGCCGAATACGAGCCCGCCCTTGTCGGATTGACTGATGTAAAAATGCGCCGCACCGAAAGTAACAACGGTGTCGATCAATGGCTTGATGCCTTCGGTGACGAACGCCTGCAACAAATGACTTTCGATCGGCAACGATAATCCGGCCATCTGCGCCACTGCCGATGTGTGACCGGCAACCGCAATGGCGATTTTGCGAGCCTTAATTCGTCCGCGTGTCGTTTGCACCGCTACCGCGCGACCGCCGCTGTGCTCGATATTCGTGACTTCGCAGTTTTGAAGGATGTCGACACCGCGCTGATCGGCGGCTCGCGCATAGCCCCAAACGACGGCATCGTGACGCGCGGTACCGCCACGACGCTGCAGCAACCCCCCCAAAATTGGAAACCGTCCGTGGTCGAAATCGAGTATCGGCACCATCTGCTGTACCTGCCGCTGCTCGAGCAATTCGGCGTCGACACCGGCAAGGCGCAATGCATTACCGCGGCGGACGGCGGCATCGCGCTGGCCGTCGGTATGAAACAAATTGAGCACCCCGCGTTGACTCAGCATCACGTTGAAATTGAGCTCCTGCGACAACGATTCCCAACGTTTCAACGAATGCTCATAAAACCGAATGTTTTCCGGCAGCAAGTAATTCGAGCGCACCAGCGTCGTATTACGACCGACGTTGCCGCCGCCGATCCAGCCTTTTTCCAGGACGGCGACGTTCCGTATGCCATGCTCCTTGGCAAGATAATAAGCAGTCGCCAGGCCGTGCCCGCCGCCGCCGATAATGACGACGTCGTATTCGGACTTCGGTTCGGGGTCGCGCCAGGCGCGCGGCCAACACCGGTGTCCATAAAATGCCGACTTGGCTAGGGACAGCAGGGAGTATTTCAACGGAGATGAGCGCCGGTGCCTTCAATCACGCGAGCTTAATAACGGCACTCGTGCCCGACCAACTCAAATTTCAGATCATTCCATCTAAAAAAGACATGCAGATAATCACCCCTGCGAGAATCACTATATTAGATAGCGCTATCGAATAATTGTGTTATGAGATTTCGAGATATTCGCTCAGCATTTTGTCCAGGGGTCGGCGCGGCGTAGATTTGTGTCTGCCGGAATGACCGATCGGAAGGGTTCGTCGTCAAGTCATAACTAACGTACTAACCAAGCATTAGGAGGCAATCCGTGCATAAGAAAGACCCGATCCTGGAACAGCTCCGCCATCAAAGCAACGACATCGAAAACAGCTTGATCGATGACTATCTCGCCGGCCACCTTACGCGGCGCCAGTTGTTGCGCCACGCAAGTGTTCTCGGCATGACCTCGCTCGTCGGTGGTATCGGCGTCGCCCTGAGTCCGACTGCTGCTCGCGCCGCTACCAGTAGCACCTTGCGCGTTGCCTCGACAGCGCCGACCGCCACGATCGATCCGATCAAAGTATCAGACACCGGGGGTTTGGTGTTGCTGTGCCAGACCGGCGAGTTCTTGGTGAACTCGGGAGGCGACTTGTTACTGACGCCGGTGCTTGCGACCAGCTGGAAGCCCAGCACCGACGGCAAGGTGTGGACCTTCAAGCTCCGCAAAGGCGTTAAGTTTCACAACGGCAAGGCCATGACCGCCAATGATGTCGTTGCCACTTTCGATCGCTTGACCGATCCGGCGAACGCCTCCAGCGCTCTGTCCGTTTTCAAAGACGTGCTCAGCAAAGGCAGCGTGCGCAAAGTTGACGATTTCACCGTTGAGTTCCAGCTCGACGCCGCTAACGGTAACTTCCCCTACCTAGTCTCGTCCGACAACTATAACTCCATCATTTTGCCGGCCGACTATGCCGGCGACTTCGAGAAAAATTTCATCGGTACCGGCCCGTTCAAGCTCGAAAAATATACGCCGAAAGTCGGTGTATCGTTTGTACGTAATCCTGATTATTGGGGCATGAAGGCGCTTGTCGAACGCGTCGAATTTAGTTTTTTCGACAACGCGCAAGCGCAGATCCTCGCGTTTCAAGGGCGGCGAGTCGACGTCATCCAGCAGATCTCGGTGTTAAAGGCACGTGGTCTCCTGAAGGATCCCGACGTCAATCTCATTCGCCTGAAGTCGAGCGCACATTCGCAAGTCCACATGCGCACCGACATGGCACCATTCACCGATAAGCGCGTGCGTCAGGCACTGGCGCTTTGCTTGAATCGCCCAAAAATAATTCAAGGGCTGTTCCAGAACCTGGCGAGCCTCGGCAACGACAGCCCATTTGCACCAGCATTCCCATCGACCGATACTTCCGTACCGCAACGCGCGGAAAACATTCAGAAGGCTAAACAGCTGATGGCGGCAGCAGGCGCAAAAGATGGATTCAATGTAACGCTGACCACCGAAAAGTATCTAGAGATTCCCGAATACGCGGTACTGATCCAAAACGCCGCCAAGAAAATTGGTATCAACATCACGCTCAACGTTAAAGATCAGAGCGCTTACTACGGTAAGGCCGTTTACGGCGAATCCGACTGGCTCGATTCGGTTTTAGGAATTACCGACTACGGACATCGTGGTGTTCCCAACGTTGTTTTGGGCGCGCCGCTCAAAAGCGACGGCACCTGGAACTCGGCGCACTTCAAGAACAAGGAATACGATCGGCTGGTCACCAATTACGTCGCTGCGCTCGATACATCGTCACAACGCACCGCCGCAGGTGAAATTCAGCGGCTATTATTGGACGAGACGCCGGCCATCTTCGGTTACTTCTACGATTTCCTCGCGGTAACGGCGAAGAATGTGGTCGGGGTAAAACCGACGGCGATGTCGCATTTATTCCTGGGGCAAGCGAGGTTTACCTAACGCGTTTCGTTAACGCTAATCAAATCACGTGGGGCAGACTCATCCGCTGCTTCTTCGATTCGTCAGGGAAGACGGGTAAGTATGTCCCACGTCTACTGGATTCATTCGCGAGTCGAACACTGTGATCAACTTTCGCCCCCTGCTAAAGCGCTTGTCGCTGTCGGCTGTGTCGCTGTGGTTGTTGAGCATTCTTATCTTCGTCGGCGGTCAACTGCTTCCGGGCGATGTCGCCCGTACTATTCTCGGCCCGCTGGCCGATGCGCGCGCCGTCGAAGCGCTTAATCATGAGCTCGGTACCGATCGACCACTGCTCGTGCAGTATGTGGAGTGGACCCGTCACTTCATCATCGGCGACCTGGGCACATCCCTTACCTTCCGCGCACCGGTGGCACCGTTTATTACTGCGGCGCTCTTCAACTCGCTAAAACTGGCAGCGCTTGCCTTCATGATTGTCGTACCGCTGGGTGTCGGCGGCGGCGTATGGGCGGCGTTGCACGTCGGCCGCCTGCTCGACCGAATCATTAGCATTGCCGGACTGGCCGCTACCGTCATTCCCGAATTCGTCTCTGGCATCGTCTTCATTTTGATCTTTGGCGTGTGGCTCGATTGGTTTCCGGTCAGCGCCACCGCACCGCCGGATGCCGGAACGCTCGAAGTGATCTACTACCTGATTCTGCCGTCGCTGCCACTCGTACTGGTACTGTTCGGCTACATCGCCCGCATGGCGCGTGCCGGCACCGTCGAGGCGTTAGACGCCGACTACACTCGCACGGCAGTGCTCAAAGGCTTGCCGTGGCGGCTAGTGATCTATCGGCACGTGCTACGCAACGCGCTGTTACCGACCATCACCGTAATCGCCACGCAGATTGGCTATCTCATCGGCGGTCTCATGATCGTCGAGGTGCTGTTTCACTACCAAGGAATCGGCGGTCTGATCTACACCGCCGCGCGCGGCAAGGACTTCCCCATGCTGGAGGCAGGCATCCTGACCATCGGCATCATCTATACATTCGCAACGTTGGTGGCCGACATGCTCTACTCATTGCTCAATCCACGCATCCGCTTTGGAGCAATCGATTGAGCGCGCCGCTTGATCGCTTGCCGGTGACCCGCCCCGTTAGCGTTCGCCGCGACCGCCTGCGCCTGCTGCTGCGTTCAGGTACGTTTCTGTCGGGCTTCGTTATCGTCAGCTTTTGGGTCGTGTGTGCGCTCTTTGGCCAAGCATTGGCACCGATCGACCCATACGCCGACGACCTATTAAACGCGCTCACCGCGCCGTCGTCGGAACATTGGTTCGGTACCGATTCCCTCGGACGTGACGTGTTTTCGCGCGTCATTGTCGGCGCCCGCGACATTCTCACAGTCGCGCTGCTGGCGACGGCGTTGGGCACCGCGCTGGGAACAACACTCGGCCTCGTGGCCGGCTACTTCCGCGGCATCATCGACGACGTACTCGGCCGTGTCATCGAGGCACTAATGGCGTTGCCGCTGGCTATCACGGCGATGCTCGGGCTGGTGGCGATGGGAACGTCTATCACGACGCTGATTGTCGTCATCGGCGTTGTCTTCGCACCGATCATCGCCCGCACCGTACGCGCTGCCGTCCTGTCGGAACGAACGCTCGATTACGTCGCGATAGCGCAGCTGCGCGGCGAGCGCGCGATTTACATCATGTTCGCGGAAATCTTGCCAAACATCATCGCACCGCTGCTGGTCGAATTTACCGTTCGCCTGGGCTACGCCATCTTCACCCTTGCCGTCTTGAGTTTTCTTTACTTTGGTATTCAACCGCCGTCGCCGGATTGGGGTCTCGCCATCGCCGACAACTACGGGCTAATCGGCAGTGGTTTTTGGTGGACCGTGCTGTTCAACGCGCTCGCGATCGGTTCGCTGGTGATCGGCATCAATCTGCTGGCCGACGGTATTCAACAGGCGTACGAAGCATGAATAGCGCTGCCATTCCATTAACCGCGACCGTTAAAACGGACGCGCTCGTCGTCGAAAACCTCGATCTGGCGTATCGCGTGCGTGGGCGCGAGCGCCAAGTATTGCGCGATGTGAGCTTTCGCATCGGCCGCGGCGAGTCCTTCGGGCTAGTCGGCGAGTCAGGTTGCGGCAAGTCGACCGTCGCGTTTGCGGCGGTGCGCTATCTCCCGCGCAATGGTCGGGTACGCGGTGGCCGCATCCTCATCGACGGCCGCGATATCTTGTCGTTCGGCGATACCGAGTTGCGCAAGTTACGGACGTCGTCGGTGGCGATGGTCTACCAAGATTCGGCGCGCGCGCTTAATCCGTCGATCCGCATCGGTCGTCAAGTCGCCGAGGTGTTCGAAATCGCCGGCGCGTCACGCGCACAGGCGCTGGAGCGCACTACGGCAATTTTGGCCAAAGTCCGGATTGTCGACCCTGCGCGAGTGATGGAACGCTATCCGCATCAACTCTCCGGCGGCATGCAACAACGCGTGGCGATCGCCATGGCCATCGCCAACAAACCGAAGCTGCTCATTCTCGACGAGCCGACGACGGGTCTCGACGCCACTGTCGAAGCGGAAATCCTCGAGCTCATCGCCGAGCTGCGGCTCGAGTTCGGCACATCGACGCTGTTCATTAGTCACAACCTCGCGCTCATCACGCAGATGTGCGATCGCGTCGGTGTGCTCTATGCCGGCAAGCTGGTCGAGGAAGGAACGACGCGCGATGTTTTTCATAATCCGCGCCACCCCTACACCGCCGGCCTGTTGCGCTGCCTGCCGCAAGGCGGGCGCCGCAAGAACCGCGGCCGACTAGATGTCATCCCTGGCTTCTTACCGACGCTCGGCGCCGTGATCCACGGCTGCGTGTTCGCCGATCGCTGCCCACTGGCGACCGAGCAATGCCGCAGCATCGAACCGCCGCTTTATGCACTGGCCAACGACCATACTAGTCGTTGCCATTATCACGAGATGGCATCGTCGACGCCGCCCGCCATCGCCGAGCAGACTTTGCGCCACACCGTCATCGACCGGCGGCAATCGCCGATTCTCGTCGCCCAACAAATCAACAAGACCTTCACCCTTGGCGAACACAAGGTTCGCGCGTTGCACGACGTCTCGCTCTCGCTCTGGCCGGGCGAGACGCTGGGTCTGGTCGGCGAATCGGGCAGCGGCAAAACGACGTTAGCCAGGGTCCTGCTCGGACTGACGTCGCCGGATGACGGCAGCGTACTCACACTCGACGGCGCATCATTACCGGCGCGCGCGGTAAAACGCGCGCAAGCCCAACTAAAAGCGATTCAAATCGTTTTCCAAAACCCAGACTCGGCACTCAATCGTTCGCATACCGTCAGTCGCCTCATCGGCCGCGCGCTCAAAAAACTCGCCGGCCTGTCAGGCCAAGCGCGCCGCGAGCGATTACTCGAGCTAACTCGTGCGGTGCGCCTGACCGAACTGCATTTGTCCACGCGCCCTAAACAACTGTCGGGCGGCCTCAAGCAACGCGTAGCCATCGCCCGCGCATTCGCCGGCGATCCGCGGCTGGTCGTCTGTGATGAGCCGACGTCGGCACTCGATGTGTCGGTGCAGGCAGCGATTCTCAATTTGCTAGCCGACCTGCAAGCCGAGCGACGCGTCAGCTATGTGTTCATCTCGCACGACCTCGGTGTCGTGCGTTATCTCGCCGACCGTATCGCCGTGCTTTATCTCGGTCGACTGATGGAGCTAGGACCGGCGGAACGCGTCATGGACGGGCCGCATCACCCCTATACCGAGGCGCTGTTGTCGGCCGTGCCGTCTATACGCGACGGCGTACAGCAGCGCATTCGCTTGCAGGGCGAAATCCCGAGCGCGATCAACCCACCGTCCGGATGCGTGTTTCACACACGCTGCCCGCGCAAACTCGGCGCGGTGTGCGAGCAACAGGAACCACCGATGACGCGCGATGACGAGGATCACGAGATCCGTTGCCATATTCCCGTGGCCGAATTGGCGAGGCTGCAAAAAAAATCGAGAGCGGCTAAGCACGGCTAGAACGCCGAACCGTCTCGACTCAACAACCACCGGCTAAAGCCGGTGGGTTTAAGCTTACGAACTAAAAGTCCGGACACGCGTCGACTGAACGACGCGTTTCGTTTTGCTCCTCCCCCTTCAGGGGGGAGGAGCAATGCGCGCCAGCATTTTTCTCACGAATCGCAATATCCGATAACGCCATCGAATAATTCTGTTGGGCGATCCCGCCTTCTTCGCTCATGCTTTCTTCGATAGGCGCTCAGCTGTACTCACGGAGCGCCGTTATCGAGAGCAACGCCATGCCAACTGAAGAATCCGCCGCGGCCGACATCGGCAATCGCCGCGGCCGCACCGGACGTAAAACACGCAGCGCGGCGGTCCAGCAAAAGCCGTTTCGCCAACCTTGTCGCCGCATGGCGCCGATCCCGTTGGTATCGGCCGATGAGATCGAAGCGATTCACGACACGTCGCTGACGATCCTCGAAGAAATCGGTATCGACTTTCTGAATGACGAAGCTCGCGCGACTCTCAAGCACGCCGGTGCTGAGGTCACTACCGGATCAAACCGCGTGCGTCTCGATCGCAATTTAATTCTCGAGGCGATCCGTACTTGCCCGCCCGAATTCACACTGCATGCGCGCAACCCGGCCCACAATCTGCGCATCGGCGGCAACTGGGTGACGTTCCCGACGGTGGCGAGCGCACCGAATTGTCAGGATCTCGACAACGGCCGGCGTCCGGGAAATCAGCAGGACTTCCGCAACTTTGTCCGGTTAGCGCAAATTTTCAATATCGTGCATTTGAGCGGCGGCTACCCGGTCGAGCCGGTCGACTTGCATGCGTCGATACGTCATCTCGATTGCTTAGCGGATTTTGTGAAACTGACGGACAAGGCGTTTCACGCCTATTCGCTCGGCCGCGATCGTAATCTCGACGGCATTGAAATTGCGCGCATCGGTCGTGGCATCTCGAACGAGCAGCTGGAACGTGAACCGTCGCTGTTCACCATCATTAATTCGAGCTCACCCTTGCGACTCGATGATCCCATGTTGCAGGGCATCATCGAAATGTCGAGTCGCAACCAAATCGTCGTACTCACACCGTTTACGCTCGCCGGCGCCATGGCGCCGGTCACGATCGCCGGCGCGCTGGCACAACAAAATGCCGAGGCACTCGCCGGCATCGCCTTCACGCAACTCGTACGGCCCGGGGCGCCGGTGGTATACGGCGGATTCACGTCGAACGTTGACATGAAATCGGGCGCACCCGCCTTCGGCACGCCCGAGTACATGAAGGCGGCGGTGGTCGGCGGTCAGCTTGCGCGTCGCTACCACCTGCCCTATCGGACGTCAAACGTCTGCGCGGCCAATACCGTCGACGCGCAAGCGGCGTACGAGTCGGTGTTTTCGTTGTGGGGCGCGATTATGGGCGGCGGCAATCTCATTATGCACAGCGCCGGCTGGCTCGAAGGCGGTCTATCGGCGTCGTTCGAAAAAATGATCCTCGATGTCGATCTCCTACAAATGGTCGCGGAGTTTCTCGACCCGTTGGTAATCGATAACGACAGTCTCGCCTTAGACGCCGTCCGCGAAGTCGGCCCGGGCGGACACTATTTCGGCGCCGCGCACACGCGATCGCGCTATCGCGATGCGTTCTATGCACCGCTGCTTTCCGATTGGCGCAACTACGAATCGTGGCGCGAGGCCGGTAGTCCGACGGCGATGCAAAAGGCCAATCGTGTATGGAAAGAAGCGCTCGCCACCTACGAAAAACCGGCGATCGATCCAGCGGTCAGCGACGAGCTCGACGCGTTTGTCGCAAGACGCAAACAGGAAGGCGGTGTCAAAACGGACTTTTAGTAGCCGATGATGAGTCAAGCGCCCCTTTGCCTCACCGCTACGCGTCGATCGTCCTAGACGAGCGGCGTAGGTAGCGGTGAGGTTCTTTTTAAAAATCTCCAGGAAAACGTTCGTGAAGACAAATGCACAAGTAGTCATCATCGGCGGCGGTGTCGTCGGTTGCAGCGTGTTGTATCACCTGACCAAGCTTGGCTGGCGCGACGTCGTGTTACTCGAACGTGCCGAGCTGACCTCGGGCTCTACCTGGCATGCGGCCGGCGGCTTTCACACCCTCAACGGGGATCCCAATGTCGCCAAGCTGCAGAGCTACACCGTCGACCTCTACAAAGAGATCGAAAAAATTTCCGGCCAATCGTGCGGACTGCATTTGACCGGCGGTCTCATGCTTGCCGGTACGCCGGAACGCATGGACTTCCTGCGCATGGCACACGCCAAGGGCCGCTACCTCGGCATGGATACCGAGCTCGTCAGTCCAAGTGAGGCCAGAAAATTAATGCCGCTGCTCGACGAAAAGCATTTCGTCGGCGCCATGTACGACCCGAATGAAGGTCACCTCGATCCATCGGGCACGACCCACGCCTATGCCAAAGCGGCCCGCCTCCAGGGTGCCGAGATCTATCGCTTCACCCGCGTCACGAATTTGACACAACGACCCGATGGCAGCTGGAACGTCATCACCGACAAAGGCGAGATTCACGCCGAACATGTCGTCAACGCCGGCGGCCTGTGGGCGCGCGAAGTCGGACGCATGGTCGGGCTCGAACTGCCGATCTTGGCGATGGAACACATGTACCTCGTCACCGACGACATGCCCGAGGTCGCCGCCGCCAATAAAGAAACCGGCAAAGAGATCCTGCACACCATCGACTTCGAAGGCGAAATTTATTTGCGCCAAGAGCGTGGCGGCATGCTCATGGGCACGTATGAGAAAGCCGGCAAGCCGTGGTCGGAGCGGAGTACGCCGTGGGATTTTGGGCAGGACCTGTTGCCACCGGATCTCGATCGCATCGCGCCATCGCTCGAAATCGGCTTCCGGCACTTCCCGGCGTTTCAAACGGCCGGCATCAAGAAAATCGTCAACGGCCCGTTCACGTTCTGCCCCGACGGCAATCCCGTGGTCGGTCCGGTACGCGGCCTGCGTAACTACTGGGTCGCCGCCGGCGTCATGGCCGGTTTCAGCCAAGGCGGTGGCGTTGGACTATCGCTCGCCAACTGGATGGTGCATGGCGATCCTGAGTTCGACATCTGGGGCATGGACGTGGCCCGCTTCGGCGACTACGCGACGCTCGCTTATACCAATAGCAAGGTGCGCGAGAACTACGGCCGCCGCTTTCGCATCAGTTTTCCGAACGAAGAGCTGCCCGCCGCCCGGCCACAACGCACGTCGCCGATCTACGACCGACTCAAAGCAGGCAACGCCGTGTTCGGCACCTCTTATGGACTGGAACATGCGCTTTGGTTCGCGCCCGCAGGAACCGCGCCGCAGGAGCAAGTCACGTTCCGCCGCTCGAACGCGTTTCCGGCGGTAGCCGCCGAAGTCGCAGCCGTACGCAACAGCGTCGGCCTGCTCGAAACGACGAACTTCGCTAAATACGAAGTTCGTGGCGCCCGCGCCGAGAGTTGGCTGTCGCATCTCCTGACCGCACGCCTGCCGGCGATCGGCCGCATGACGCTGGCACCGATGCTGAACGAACGCGGCATGCTGATCGGCGACTTCACGGTCGCGCGACTGGCGCAGGATCATTTTTATATTTTTGGCTCGGGTCTCGCCGAGAACTATCACATGCGCTGGTTCCAGGCGCACTTACCCGACAACGGCGTCAGTATTCGTCCGCTCGCCATGGAACTCACCGGCCTCTCCCTCGCCGGACCGCGCGCACGTGATGTGTTGGCGGCGCTGACTGCCGATGACATCTCGAACGAGGCCTTCCGTTTCCTATCGTTCCGCCGGCTCGACGTCGATCGTCTACCGGCGCTGGTCGGCCGCATTAGTTTTACCGGCGAGCTTGGTTACGAGATCTGGGTGAAACCGGATTACCAACGTTTGCTGTTCGATCTATTGCTCGACGTCGGTCAGGCGCACGGCCTGCGCTTGTTCGGCGGCCGCGCGCTCGACAGCTTGCGGTTCGAAAAGAACTTCGGGGTCTGGGCCCGTGAGTACCGTCCGATCTATAACCCGTTCGAAGCCGGGCTCGATCGCTTCGTGCACCTCGACAAAGGCAAATTTATCGGCGGCGACGCCGCCCGCGCCGCTCAAGAAAAAGGCAGCGCGCGCAAATTGGTTACGTTCACCGTCGATGCGCAAGACGCCGACGCCTTCGCCGACGAAGCTATCTGGCACGACGGGCGTGTGGTCGGGTGGGTCACCTCCGGCGCCTATGCACATCACTCGCGCTGCTCGATGGCGCTCGGTTACGTACCGACAGAGCTCGCGTCGATCACTGATCGCGGCGCTTTCGAGATCGAGATCATCGGCAAGCGGCAGGCGGCGACGATTCAGGTCACACCGATATTCGACGCCAGTGGATCGAGAATGCGGAGTTAGACACATTCTGCCAACGAACACATAGGACAAACACATGATGAACGAAAACGGTCGGCATCGAGCTTACGTAGGCAGGAAAAGCGAATGGGCGGCGCGCGTTGCCAACAACGCGCCGTCGGAGTGGTTGGTCGCATTGCACAGCAACGACTGCCTCGTCGAATACTGGGAACCGCGATCGGTCGACAACCAGATGCCGCACGATCGCGATGAGATATACGTGATTGTCGCCGGCGACGGCGTGCTCGAACTGCACGGCGATATACGCCCGGTCGCGGCCGGCGACTTGATATTCGTTCCGGCATCGATGCCGCATTGTTTCGTCCGACACAGTCCGGACCTGGCGATGTGGATTGTCTTTTTTGGTCCACGCAAAACAACGGCGGCGATATCACTAGAACCTATCTCACGAGTAACTTCCGATGTATTCCCCCCAACCTAACCCTCCCCCGCAAAAACGCAGGGGAGGGAATAGAGATGGCTTTGCGCTGTTGAAAACGTCACGAGCACGCCCCCTCCCCCTTTGAGGGATAGGGGAAAGTTGAGGCGAGGTTTCAACAGAGCAAGATGGCTTCTAACAAGGTGACAATCCCATGAAGTACATCAGCACGCGCGGCGGCAGCCCGATAAAGACTTTCACCGATATCCTGCTCGAAGGTCTCGCACCGGATGGCGG
The DNA here is from genome assembly GCA_016199745.1 of Gammaproteobacteria bacterium. NCBI lineage: Bacteria > Pseudomonadati > Pseudomonadota > Gammaproteobacteria > Gammaproteobacteria bacterium. The sequence goes on along the minus strand of JACQFZ010000068.1, from coordinate 25,138 downwards.
CCTCTACCTGCCGATGACCTATCCCCGCGTAACGCCGGATGAGCTTTCGGCGTGGCGCCACGTGAGCTACGCCGATCTCGCGTTTGCCGTCATCGGCAAGTTCATCGACGATATCCCGCCGCGCGATCTCCAAACCTTAATCGCTGCAACTTATAGTACCGAGTGTTTCGCCAGTCACGAGATCACGCCGGTAACAACGCTCGAACCCGGTCTGCATCTGCTGCACCTGTCGAACGGCCCGACGCTCGCGTTCAAAGACATCGCGATGCAGCTGCTCGGCAACCTGTTCACCTACGCGCTCGCCAAGACCGGTGATGAAATCAATATCCTCGGTGCAACTTCCGGCGATACCGGTTCCGCCGCCGAGTACGCCATGCGCGGCAAGGCCGGCGTGCGAGTGTTCATGTTGTCGCCGCAAGAGCGCATGAGCCCGTTCCAGCGGGCGCAGATGTACAGCCTGACTGATCGCAATATTTTCAACATCGCCATCGACGGCACCTTCGACGACTGCCAGGACCTCGTGAAAGCGGTGTCGCACGACGACGATTTCAAACAAACACACCGCATCGGCACGATCAACTCGATCAATTGGGCGCGCTTGCTGGCGCAAGTGGTGTATTACTTCCGAGGCTATCTCGCGCTTACCCGCCACAACGACGAGCAAGTATCATTTGCCGTTCCCAGCGGCAACTTCGGCAACATCTGCGCCGGTCATATCGCCCGCTGCATGGGCTTACCGATCAAACGTCTTGTCGTTGCCACCAACGAAAACGATGTGCTCCATGAATTTTTTCGTCACGGCGTCTACCGGCCGCGCCGGAGTGCCGAAACTTACACTACCTCCAGCCCATCCATGGATATCTCGCGCGCATCCAACTTCGAGCGGTTCGTGTTCGATTTAACCGAACGCGAGCCGACGATAGTACGGCAGCTGTGGTCGAGCTTAGAGAACGGCGGCGCCTTCGATCTTTCCGGTACGCACCACTTCCAGCGCGTCGAGCAGTTCGGTTTCGTTTCCGGCAAGAGCACGCACACTAACCGGCTCGATACCATTCGCCACGCGTGGAACCGTTACAGCATCGAGATAGATCCGCACACCGCCGACGGGCTCAAGGTCGCGCTCGACTATCGCGAGATTGATGTGCGGATGATCTGTCTGGAAACGGCGCAACCGGCAAAGTTCGAGGCAACCATCGAGCAGGCACTAGGGCGCAAGCCGGTTCGTCCCAAAGGTTTCGCCGGGATCGAAAATCAGCCGCAACGGTTCACCGTCATGCCGGCGGACGTCGCCCACGTTAAATCATTCATCAACGCCCATATTGCTCACGCATCAGGATCGGTTCATGCATAACGCCTACCTCTCGCATCTGCGCGATAGCCTCGCGCAGATCAAAGCCGATGGCTTCTATAAAGTTGAACACACGATTCGAAGTCCGCAATCCGCGCGAATCGCCCTCGCCCACACGGCACCCGTTCTCAATTTCTGCGCCAACAATTATCTCGGTTTGGCAAACGATTCGCGCCTTATCGCCGCCGCTAAAGAAAGTCTCGATCAAAATGGTTTCGGGATGGCGTCGGTGCGCTTCATCTGCGGCACGCAGCCCGTGCACCAACAGCTTGAAGCGGCGCTTGCCGAATTCTTACGCGTCGACAGTTGCATTCTGTACTCGAGTTGTTTCGACGCTAACGGCGGTCTGTTCGAGACCCTGCTCGGCGAGGACGATGCCGTCATCAGTGACGAGCTCAATCATGCAAGCATCATCGACGGCGTGCGGCTATGCAAAGCGAAGCGCTTTCGCTACCGCAATAACGACATGGCCGACCTCGAAACCAGACTCAAGGACGCCGACGCCGCCGGTGCGCGCTTCAAGCTCATCGCCACCGACGGTGTTTTTTCTATGGACGGCATCATCGCCGACTTAAAATCGATCTGCGATTTAGCCGATCGCTACCACGCGCTCGTCATGGTCGACGACTCGCATGCCGTCGGCTTCATCGGCGAACACGGCCATGGCACGCCGGAACTATGCGGCGTTGAAGGTCGCATCGATATCATTACCGGTACACTCGGCAAGGCGCTCGGCGGTGCCTCCGGCGGTTACGTCGCTGGCCGCGGCGAGATCGTCGAGCTGTTGCGCCAACGTTCGCGCCCCTATCTGTTCTCGAACACACTCGCGCCAAGCGTCGCCGCCGCATCGCTCACGGCACTACAACTCCTCGCCGCCGATGAAGGCGCCGTGTTACGTCGGCGCCTGCACGAGAACAGCGAAATCTTTCGTCGAGAGATGACGCACCTCGGCTTTCAACTGGTGCCTGGCCGCCATCCCATCATTCCGGTAATGCTCGGTGATGCGTCGTTGGCAACCGACATGGCCGATCGCCTGTTGCAAGAAGGCATCTACGTCATCGGTTTTTCCTACCCGGTCGTGCCGAAAGGAAAAGCGCGCATTCGTGTGCAAATGAGCGCGGCCCATCAGCCGGAACATATCGAACATGCCGTCACCACCTTCGCCAACGTCGGCCGCACGCTCGGCGTGATTTAACGCAACTTTTTTTCGCCGCCGATGCGGTAAAGAGACTCCCCATGAAAGCACTCGCCAAGCTCGCACATGGCCCCGGGCTTACACTCACCCAGGTCGCCTACCCGGAAGTCGGCCACAACGACGTACTCATCAAAATCAAGAAAACGGCGATCTGCGGTACCGATATTCATATCTGGAAATGGGACGACTGGGCGCAGAAAACCATTCCCGTGCCGATGCACGTCGGCCATGAATATGTCGGTGAAATCGCCGAAGTCGGCCAGGAAGTGCGCGGCCTCAAAGTTGGCGATCGAGTATCGGGCGAAGGCCACATCACTTGCGGCTACTGCCGCAACTGTCGCGCCGGTCGCCGGCACTTGTGTCGCAACACCGTCGGGGTCGGCGTCAATCGTGCCGGCGCCTTCGCCGAATATTTAGCGATACCGGCATTCAATGCCTTCAAGTTGCCAGACGATATTCCCGACGACCTCGCGGCGATCTTCGATCCGTTCGGCAACGCCACTCACACCGCGCTTTCGTTCAATCTCGTCGGTGAAGACGTGTTGATCACCGGCGCCGGCCCGATCGGCATCATGGCCGTCGCCATCGCCCGCCACGTCGGCGCGCGTCATGTCGTTATCACCGATGTCAACGACTATCGCCTGGATCTCGCGCAGCGCATGGGCGCCACCCGCGCCGTCAACGTCACACGCGACAATCTGCCCAACGTCATGCAAGAGCTTCACATCACCGAAGGATTTGATGTCGGCCTAGAGATGTCCGGCGTACCGAGCGCGTTTACGACGATGCTGGAACACATGAATCACGGCGGCAAAGTGGCGCTGCTCGGCATTCCACCGGCGAACACCGCCATTGATTGGAATCAGGTGATCTTCAAAGGCCTCGAAATCAAAGGCATCTACGGTCGCGAGATGTTTGAGACCTGGTACAAGATGGTGGCGATGTTACAAAGCGGGCTCGATCTATCGCCGATCATCACCCACCATTTTCCGGTGGGTCAGTATCAAACGGCGTTTGCGACTATGCTTTCGGGGAACAGCGGCAAGGTTGTGTTGGATTGGAACGCGTAAACCACGACGTTATTCCATTCCCTCCCTCGCAAAAGTGCGAGGGAGGGATAAAAAAAGCAAGCTAACCGACGCTACACAAGCGTCACTCTTAGAACACTAAATACATACCGGCGGTAACGATATTCAGGTCATCAAACGTCATCGTCGGATGATTATCGACTTTAAATATCTTGTAACTGACGTAGGTCTTGATCCCTTTATCGAGGTCGTAGACGTAACCCACGCCGTTCTCTTTGCCCCTAGTTCCTTTGACTGCCGCCGCCTCACCGAGCTGGTCTTCGCCTTCGGACATATCCACGGCGATGTGATGCTTGCCGGCGTCATAACCGAGTTTCACATACTGCCAACTGGCATCGTAGCTATTGTCATCGTATTTCAACGTCGACGCGGCGACCGTCAGGCTGACACCAACGGGTGTCAAATAGGACACCGAGCCAAACGTATTTTTGGAATTACCTGCCGCGGTCTCGAGATCGACGATGGCATGACCGAGGTAGGCTTGCAGTTTATGGCCGCCAAATTCGAATTTTGCATTGGCACCGATATCGGTATATGGACTGTTGCCGCTGTTGCCCCGAGAAATCGACAGGTTCACCGGGCCAAGTGCCGGCGCGTCGTACTTGATCCGATCGGTGCGATAAACGCCGCCCAACTCCCACACGACACCATACGGCGTAACGCTGGACAACGCGCCGGTGCTGTCGCGGAATTTCAGGCTGCCGCCGAAATCGGTCGCCGACGAATAGATCGCCAACCAGCTATCGGTGAAATCGTACTCGGTGAAATAGGCCGAAGCGCTGTCGCCGTGACCCAGGCTGACCTTACCGAACGCGCCCTTCAGGTACGTATCGGCATAACGCGTCTTAGCGACGTCGGCGGTGGATCGACTGCCCTGCGACACACCGTCCGATTCGTTTTGAAACAAGCCCAAGTTATATTTCAATCCAACCGTAAGCGCCGGTGAGACTTCATGGCTAGCCGAGAGGTCGACGAAACTGTGATACGTAGTGCTATCAACAAAAAAGCTGTTGGACTGCGTGCCGTCATCCGCCCACATCATTGCTCGGTTGAGCTGCCCCGACAGCTTCGCCTCCATAGCGCCAGCCACCGGTGCCGTCGCTACGAGTGCCGCGCCAACGGCGGCCGCTACTAGCTTCTTTTGCATTACTCTTCTCCTCGCTATTGGTTAAGTTTTACGAGCTTGTTGCAAGAGCCTGTTACTTCTGTTCGGATGTTTTACCAACGCGGGGAATGTTGGGAGACGACAGGTGGTTGATCCAGCATAATTATTAGATGGCGTCATCCAATAATTTGATTCGATCGCCAATGCCTTTATTAGATCGCTCAATCTGAATATTGAGTTTGTTGCCCGGCGATAGCGCCTCTACCATCGAATACGCTTTAATGATCCTTACGACATCGTGGCGGAACGCACCATTGACTGGCACCGCGCACCGTACAAATTTCACTAACCGATATTCCGTTGGATGCACACAGATACAAGCACTGAGTTTTCGCTCGATCGCCTTCCCAACATCACTCTCGCGCCAGGCGCACTGAGTCGCGTAGGTACTGTGGCCGCGGCACTCACCAGCGCCGGCGCGCATGTGTTGCTGGTTGCCGATCCCGGACTGCGAGCCGCCGGCACTATCGCAATCGCCGAGCATTCGCTACGTCATGCCGGCCTCACCGTTTCGGTGTTCGACCAACTTCAAAGCGATCCTAAAGTGCGGACCGTCGATACCGCCGCCGACGTCATTCGCTCGACCGATGCAACCGTAGTCGTTGCGCTCGGCGGTGGTTCGGCGCTCGATGTCGGCAAAGCCGCCGCGGCGATTGCGCCGGCAAAAGAGTCGGCTGCCCACTACGCGCTTTGCGCGCATCCATTCCCAACAACGCCGCTCAAAACCATCTGCGTCCCTTCGACCTCAGGAACCGGCGCCGAAATTACGCGGACGGCCGTGTTCAGCAATGCCGACGGCCGCAAGCTCTGGTTCTGGGGCGCCGAGTTGAAGCCGACGCAAGTATTGCTCGATCCAACCATCACATTTGGACTGCCAGCGCCGCTCACCGCCGCGACCGGCATCGACGCCTTAGTGCATGCGATCGAGGCCAGTACCAACGCCAATGCCAATGCCGCCAACACCGTTTACTGCCGGGAGGCTATTCGGTTGGTTACACGGCATTTGCAAACCGCGGTGCAACAGCCGAACGATTTAACTGCACGCGCCGGTCTGCAGCTGGCGGCGACACTTGCCGGCATCGGCATCGACAACTGCGGTACGGCGATCGCACACACGATCGGACATGCGTTAGCGTCGCTCCGACCGATCCATCATGGTCGTGCCGTCGGTTTAGGATTGTTGGCAACGTTGCGCTGGAACGTTGCCGACGACGATGGTGCCTTCGCTGCCGTTGCTGACGCCATGGGCGTCGCTAGCAGTGTCGAGCTACCTGCCGCGTTTGAGCGTCTGTTGCGTGGCGTAGGCATCAAGGTAGCGCTCGCCGGCGAAGGTTACGACTTGATTACTGCCGAGATGCTGGCTGAGCGAATGACGCAGCCGGAAAATATATTTGGAATCAAATCTAATCGCCGTCCGGTGCAAGAAGGCGACCTACTGACTTTCGCCAAAACAATGTTAACTCAGGCATAAAAAATGATCGACCGTGCGAAATACACGCGTGCGTTTTGGGAACAGACGCGCGCGCAATTACGTCCTGAAGGGCGCGCCTTCATCAATGGTGCTTACGTTCCCGCGCGTAGCGGTCGTACTTTCAACAAAGCGACGCCGATCGATGGCCAGAAAATTGCCGATATCGCCGACTGCGATCGCGATGACATCGATGCCGCCGTTGCCGCCGCCCGCGCGGCCTTCAACGACGGACGCTGGCGTAAGCTCGATCCGAGTAAGCGCAAGAAAATTCTGCTCGATTTCGCCGCACGAGTTCGCGACCACGCCGAAGAGCTGGCGCTCCTGGAAACGCTCGACGTCGGCAAGGCCGCGCTCAATTCGCTCGACGTCGACGTGCGCTTGGCCGCTGATTGTCTGAGCTATTACGCTGAGTTCGCCGATAAGCTATTCGACGAAGTCGCACCGACCGGTCCAAACGATGTGGCGCTGATCAAACGCGAACCGCTCGGTGTCATCGGCGCTATCGTCCCGTGGAACTATCCGCTCATCATCACCGCCTGGAAGATCGGACCGGCGTTGGTCGCCGGTAACTCAGTGGTACTGAAACCGGCGGAGCAATCGCCGTTATCGGCGATCCGCCTCGGCAAACTGGCGAAAGACGCCGGACTTCCCGACGGCATATTGAACATTGTCCCCGGCTTCGGCGACCGCGCCGGTGAGCCGCTGGCACGGCATGCCGACGTCGACATGATCAGTTTCACCGGCTCGACCGAGGTCGGAAAATTGATGCTGCGCTATGCCGGCGAATCGAACCTAAAGCGTGTCGCTCTCGAATGCGGCGGCAAGAGTCCACATATCGTCATGGCCGACGCAGACCTCAAAGCCGCTGCTGAAGGTATCGCCTGGGGTATTTATTACAACCAAGGCGAAACCTGTCACGCCGGCACGCGTGTGATTGCCCATGCGGCGATCCGTGCCGCCCTGGTCGAGGAAATAAAACGTGTCACCGCCGGTATCACGCTCGGTCATCCGTTCGAATCGACAACATGGATCGGCGCACTAATCGACGAGAAGCACATGCAACGTGTGCTGCGCTACATCGACATCGGTCGCGAGGAAGGTGCGCACGTCGCACTGGGCGGCGCCCGCGCACTGCAGGAAACCGGCGGCTACTACGTCGAGGCGACCATTCTTGAGAATGTAAAAAATTCGATGCGCGTGGCGCAAGAAGAAATTTTTGGACCGGTGTTGTGCGTGATCGACTTCAACACCGAAGACGAAGCACTAACGATGGCAAATGACAGTCCCTATGGATTGGCGGCCGCTGTCTGGACCCGCGACATGAATGTTGCGCACCGCACCGCCAACGCCCTCCACGCTGGAACGGTCTGGATCAATACCTACGACAAAGGCTCGTTTGCCACACCGTTCGGCGGTTTCAAGCAGTCGGGATTCGGCCGCGATCGGTCACCGCACGCGATCGAAAAGTATACCGATCTCAAAACCATTTGGACCGCGTACCGCTAGTCGCCTCGGAGATTGTCGTGCCCGTCATCACGAAAATTGAAATTAGCCAACATCGCGTAAACTTCGATACGCCGTTCCATGCGAGTTGGGACTCCAAGCCGCGTCTGCATTTCGACGCGACCATTGTGCAGGTGCGCGCCGACAACGGCATGGTCGGCATCGGCTCAGGCGATCTCATGCTCGGTTTTGCTGGCCACGAGCACTTGTTCGTCGGCCAGGACGTGATGGACATCGAACACCACTATCGCGTGCTCTCGCATATCAACTTCCACTATGGCCGCTGTTGGCCGCTCGATTTGGCGTTGTGGGATTTAGCCGGAAAAATTACCGAGCAACCGTGCTACAAGTTACTGGGCGGTCTGTCGAACCGAGTACGCGCTTACGCGTCGTCGGGTACGTTGCGTGATCCGATACAGATGGCAGATGTCGCTGAGTCTTACTTAGAAAAGAGATTTCCGGCGATGAAAATACGCTTTCATCGTGGTGACTGGCGCGACGACATCAAGGCACTCGAAGCGGTTCGCCGTCGCGTCGGCAACGCGATCGAGCTGATGGTGGATTGCAATCAGGGCTGGCGCATGCCATGGGATACCGAAGCGCCTTGGTGCTACAAAGATGCGCTCGTCGTCGCGCGCGAGCTCGAACGCCTCGACGTTTACTGGATGGAAGAACCGCTGCACCGTTCGGATCGTACCGGCATGCGTCGGCTATGCGACGCCACCGGTATTCGTATCGCCGGCGGCGAAATGACGCGCGAGCTCTATGAATTTCGCGACCTCATCGCCGATGGTTGTCTCGATGTGGTGCAACCAGACGCCGCGCTCGTTGGTGGCATTACCGGGCTACGTCGGATCGCACTGATGGCGCAAGAACATCAACTGGTGTTCACACCCCATACTTGGACCAATGGCATGGGGGTAATGGCCAATGCCCACCTTACCGCCGGCGTCGCCGATGCGCCTTGGTTAGAATTTCCCTACGATCCTCCCGAATGGGGCCTCAACCGACGCGACTTCATGATGGCGTCTCCACTCAACGTGTCCGTCGACGGCTATATAGAACTGCCGTCTTCGCCTGGTATGGGCTACGAATTGAATCTAGACTTATTAAAACGCACTCGCATCGGATAAAACAAAAACCCCCATGGCAAGACGATGGCTCCCCCTCAATGCGCTGCGCGCCTTCGAGGCCGTCGGTAAACATCTTAGCGTCACCGCTGCCGCCAACAGTTTGTGCGTATCGCAAAGCGCCGTCAGCCGACATCTGTTATCGCTCGAACAAATTCTTGGCACCAAGTTGTTCGAACGCAAACATCAACGACTTGAATTGACCGAGGCCGGCAAGACGCTGTTACCCAACGTCAATAAGTCGTTCGACCGCCTCGAACAGGCGTTCAACGAAATTATGAAAGACGGTACCGCCGCGCGGCGCGCGCTGCGCCTGCAGATGCCACCGTCGTTCGCGCATCATCTTGCCATCCCGATCCTGCGCGACTTTCGCAACGCCTTTCCGGAAGTATTGCTCGACGTCACCACGGTTTATGCGGTTGGCATGCCGACCACCGACGTCGACGTCGCCATCGTATATTCCAAACCGGAGGCAAACGATTTAATTGCCGACTTGCTGTGGAACGTACGACTGACCCCGCTGTGTCATCCTAATCTGTTGCAAAACTTTACAACCGGCGATTTGGCGGAGTTCATCGCCAAGAACGAATTGATCCATGTCAAATTCGAGGATCAATCGCGCTACCGATTGTGGGAACGCTTTATGCGGCAAGCAGAGTTAAACGGAACCACGGTCGACCGCGGCTCGGTCTTCGACACCGCGATCCTCGCCGCCAAGTATGCCGTCAGCGGCGAAGGCGTGGCGTTGCTCGATCCCAAGCTATTCGAGGAAGAGTTGGCGAGCGGCGTATTAGTCCAGCCGTTCAATACGTGGTTGGACGATGGTTATGGTTACTATCTACTGACACATTCAGACGACCTGGTCGACGAGGCCATCGCCCTCTTTCGTTCCTGGATCATTCGTCGCTTTTCCATATCAGCCAAGTAGCGGCGAACCGCTTAAAAGAATTATTTTACCCCCGAGCAGTGATCAAGATAGCGACTTAGCGCATTATCCAGCGACGGCAGCAAATGGATTGTTCGCTGATGCAACCAAACCCCCTAATCACTCCCCCCTTTACAGGGGAGTGAATGGGCAAACTGCTGTTACTTCTTCGCGTAGTCGTACTTACCGTTTTTCCACTCGTACACGACGTAACCCGGCGCGGTAACGTCACCCTTGGAATCGAAACCGATCGACCCGATCACGGTGTCGAATTTTTTGCCGCTCTTCAGCACCCGCGCGACGTCGGCAGCCTTCGTGCTCTTGGCCGCTTCGACCGCCTGCGCCCACGCTTGGATCGTGCCGTAAGAATAGAGCGTGAAGCCCGCTGGCTTGTAACCTTGCTTCAAAAATTTCTCGGCCACTGGTTTGGCATTTGCATTGCGCGACAAGTCGGGGCTGAACGTCATCAGCGTTCCTTCACCGGCGGGACCGGTGATCGACCAGTACTCGTCGGTCATGAGCCCATCGCCCGACATGAGAGTGGCTTTGAGCCCTTGTTCACGCGCTTGCCGCACGATCAGGCCGGCTTCAGTGTGATAACCACCGAGATAGATGAGATCGATTTTGGCCGCCTTGAGCTTGCTCACCAGTGCCGAGTAATCCTTCTCGCCGGCGGTGATCGCCTCGTACAGCGTCTCTTGCTTGCCGAGCTTGTTCAGCGCCTTCTTGGTTTCATCGGCAAGTCCTTTGCCATAAGCGCTCTTATCGTTCAGGATTGCGACCCTCGCGTTCTTGAAATGCTTAGCGATGTACTCGCCCGCGATCGCGCCCTGCTGATCGTCGCGACCACACGCGCGAAATACGTACTTGAGACCGCGATCGGTGAACATCGGGTTGGTCGCCGACGGCGATATCTGCAAAATGCCTTCTTCGTTATAGACGTCCGACGCCGGGATCGACGCACCGGAACAGAGATGGCCGTCGACGAACACGACTCTTTTATTTGCCATTTGATTGGCCACCGCCACCGCTTGCTTGGGATCGCAAGCATCGTCGGCTTTCTCTATCACGACCTTCTGCCCAAGCACGCCGCCTTTAGCGTTCAGATCGGCCACCGCCATTTCCGCACCACGAAAGAATTGCTCGCCCAGCGGCGCCGCTGGTCCGGTCATAGCGCCGGCGACACCGATATGAATGTCCGCCTGAGCGGCGGCGGATAGCAGTAGGCCCACCATCAATGGAACCAGACGTGTTTTCATGACGAAAGCTCCTTTTTCGAGTTAACGGATTTCGAACTATTATCCCTCTCCATGCGGGAGAGGGAACTAGTCAGTGGATATCGCCGAGATCATCGCCCCACCTGCCTAGCTTCGCGCCGTCCACCTTCGAGATAAGCGGCGCGAACGTCGGGGTTGGCCATGAGCTCGGTACCGCTGCCCTGGAGCGCGACACCGCCGGCGGCCAATACGTAGCCGCGGTGCGCGAGCTTGAGCGCGTGATACGCATTTTGCTCGACCAGCAATACCGTCGTGCCTTGGGCATTGATTGCGCTGATCACGCGGAAGATCTGTTGAATCAATAACGGCGCCAATCCGAGCGACGGCTCATCGAGCAGCAACAATCGCGGACGCGCCATGAGTGCGCGCGCGATCGCCAACATCTGTTGCTCACCGCCCGACAGCGTGCCGCCGCGCTGGTCACGACGCTGCGCGAGCACCGGAAATAGCTCGAATACTCGCGCGAGATCTTCGGAAAAATGCGTTGCCGCGACCGTGGTCGCGCCGATCTGCAGATTTTCGAGCACCGTCAAACGCGGGAAGATACGCCTGCCCTCGGGCGCGAGGGCAATGCCCATACGCACGATCTCGAACGTTGGCCGATGCGTGATGTCGTCGCCGTCGAACACGATACGACCGCTCGATGCACGTGGCCGCCCGCAGAGAGTCATGAGTAGCGTCGACTTGCCGGCGCCGTTGGCGCCGATCAGCGTTACGATCTCGCCGCGACGCACGTCGATATCGACACCCTTGAGTGCGGCAATATGACCATAGTGCGCTTCGACGTTGGTCAACTGCAGCAGTATCTCGCTCATGCGCGCCGGTCCTCAGTGAGGTCGCGTGCCACATCCGGCGGCAATGCCGCCGCTTCGGCTTCGCCGAGATACGCCTTGATGACGGCGGGATCGCTGCGGATCGCGGCGGCATCGCCTTGCGCGATCTTGCGCCCGTAATCGAGCACGATGATGTGATCGGAGATCTCCATCACTACGCGCATGTCGTGCTCGATCAGCAAAATGCCAACGCGATCGCAATCGCGAATCTCGCCGAGCAGACGCGCGAGCTCGGCCGACTCGTGCGGATTCAGACCGGCGGCCGGCTCATCCAAACACAACAACCGCGGACGCGTGCACATGGCGCGGGCGATTTCGAGCCGGCGTTGATCGCCGTAGGGAAGCTTGCCGGCGTCTTCGTCGGCGCGGTCGATGAGGCCGACGCGCTCCAACCAGTGGCGCGCGAGCTCGATCGCCGCGCGCTCAGCCTCGCGATAACGGCCGACGCCGAGCAAGGCGCCGATCGTATAGATCGAGGCACTCATGAGTGCGTTGTGCTGAGCGACGATTAGATTTTCCAACAACGACATCGCCGGAAATAAGCGAACGTTCTGGAACGTGCGCGCTACCCCGGCGCGGGCGATGCGATAGTCGCGCATTTGATCGAGCCGCAACGGCGTACCGACGTTCAGCGTCAATTGTCCCGACGTTGGCCGGTAGAAGCCGGTAAGGCAATTGAACACGGTGGTTTTGCCGGCGCCGTTCGGGCCGATGATGGCGGTGATCGCGGTCGACGGCGCCGCGACCGACACATCATTGACCGCGGTCAGCCCGCCGAAACGCTTGCTGAGATGCTCGACCATGAGCAACGGCGCCGTCACGGTCGCTCCGCTGCGCGCGCCAGCCGCAGCGTCGGCGCACGCCACGCCAGCAGCCCGCGCGGACGCCATGCCATGATCAACACCATTGCCGCACCGAATAGCAGCATGCGGAATTGCGCGAACTCGCGTCCGATCTCGGGCACCAGGACCAGGAACAGCGCCGCAATCACGACGCCGATCTGGCTGCCCATGCCACCGAGCACGACGATCGCCAGGATCGTCGCCGACTCGATGAAGGTAAAACTTTCCGGACTGATAAATCCTTGGCGCGTGGCGAAAAACGCGCCGGCAAAACCGCCGAACATCGCGCCGACGGCGAACGCTGTGAGCTTGGTGTTGCGCGGGCTGATGCCGAGTGCGCGACAGGCGATCTCGTCTTCGCGCAGTGCCTCCCAGGCACGACCGACCGGCAACTTGCGAATACGCAGCGTAAAGACATTGGTCAGCAGCGCCAACGCCAGGATCAGGAAATAGAGAAACACCACGCGCTGCGATGCGGCGTACTCAATGCCGAAGAGTTGATGAAACGCTGTCACCCCTGCCGGCGGCTCCGCCGTGAACGGCGCACCGAAAAACGACGGACGCGGTACACCGGCAAGCCCACTCGGACCACCGGTCAACGTCTGCCAATTGACCAGCGCGATGTGCACCATCTCGCCGAAACCGAGCGTGACTATCGCCAAATAATCGCCGCGCAGGCGCAGCACCGGAAAGCCGAGCACTACGCCGGCGGCGGCGGCGAACAACCCGGCCAGCGGCAGGCACCACCAGAATGACAACCCGAAATGTAACGCCAGCAACGCGTAACTGTAGCTGCCGACGGCATAGAACGCGACGTAACCGAGATCGAGCAGACCGGCCAGACCGACGACGATGTTGAGACCCCAACCGAGCATCACGTAGATCAGCACGGTAGTGGCGACGTCGATGGTATAGCGACTGGCAAATGGCAAGAACGGCAGCGCAACGGCGAAACTTAAAGCCGCCCCAACAAAAAATTTGCGGTACGGCTTAAGGCGCGCTCCCATCCGCGCGAGCATGTTGATCGGTTGCGGACGTGCACCCACGCCGACGAACGTACTTATCACTAAGCGCCCGATGAACACGGCGATGACACCGATTGCGACCCACGCGAAACGCGTTTCGGTACGCAGGCCCACTACGTCGTCGACGATACGAAAGCCGACCAGCGGAAACGCCAACAAAAACGCGATCGTCGCCGCGGCCGCGGCGTCCTTCAGGCGACGCGGCCAGTTGGAATACGCGGGCGCTTGTGCGGCCGGCACTACACTTTCTCCACATCTGGTCGCCCGAGGAGACCGGTCGGACGAAAGATCAACACGAGCACGAGGATTGAGAACGCCGCCATATCTTTGTACTCGATCGAAAAGTACGCCGACCAAAACGACTCGACCAGGCCCAGTATGAGCCCGCCCAAAATTGCGCCGGGGATCGAACCGATGCCACCGAGCACGGCAGCGGTGAACGCCTTGATACCGGCAAGGAAGCCGATAAAGAAATCGACCACGCCGTAATAGAGCATCACCATCACACCGGCCACCGCGGCCAGCGCGGCACCGATCACGAACGTCAACGAGATGATGCGATTGACGTCGATGCCGACAAGCTCGGCCATCACCCGGTCTTGCTCGACACACCGCTGTTCGCGCCCAAGCGCCGTGCGCGCAATCACGAATGCGAATGCGGTCATGAGCAAGAGCGTCAGTACCCAGATAAGAATCTGCACATAACTCACCCCAACCTCGAAACCACCGCTCTCATAGACGGTAAATCCACCGCGGATCACCGGCGGCACCGGTTTGGCGTGCGCGCCTTGCATGAGCTGCACGTAATTTTGCAAAAAGATCGACATGCCGATGGCGGAGATCAGCGGCGCCAGCCGCGGTGCGCCGCGTAGCGGCCGGTAGGCGATGCGCTCCAGCGTCCAGCCATAAATGGCGGTAAACGCCATCGCCACCATCAACACAATTAATAGCGCCAACGGAACATAAGTGATGCCAACCAGCCCCAACACGGTGAGGGCGATGACAGCGATGAAGGCACCGATCATATAAATCTCGCCGTGCGCGAAGTTGATCATGCCGAGGATGCCATACACCATCGTGTAACCAATGGCGATTAAGCCGTAGATCATGCCGAGCGTGACGCCATTAATGAGCTGTTGAAGAAAATAAGCCATTAGGGTTGAGCGGCGTGATTGGGCGCTTAATCTTAATTAAGTCGACGGAAATCGTCGCGATGAGCTTTCATAACCTCAATAGTCGCGCAGCGGCGTTAGTAGACCTACTCTTGCGATTTCCTTGAAGCCGTTGAGGGAAAGGCACTGCTACCGGATAGACGCCCGCACGAGCACGACATCGTGCTATGCCAAACCGAATCAACTGCAAGCGTCAACGGCGTCCTAACTGCTGGCACAGGCGCTCGTGCTCGCGGCGACCGAGGGGATAGGTGAGCAGCAGCGGCACCGCCAATAGCAACAACACCGCCGGAAGCGGATCCATTAACCAACGGATACCGAGCAATGCAGTGGGCGTCTGCTCGGCATTGGCGACATAACCGACGGCGTACACCGGGCGCTGAACCCCTCGCTGCAGACGTTCGAAACCTGGCTCGCTCAGAACAAGACTCACATCCCACTTGCGTAGAGTCCGGTGCGCGATTTTCTATGATCGGAGAGGAAATGTTTCACCAATACCGCCGCTAACGCCAGCTCGCCAACGCCGGCACATCGTTCGCCAAGCTCGTCGCGGCCATACGTATGCCGCGTATCGCCGACGAAATCTTACGCGGGCGACAAACGCCGACATGGATCGCCCATGAGTACGGCTTCACCAACGCGGCACATCTGTCGCACGTGTTCCGCGAGGCGGCGGGGATGTCGCCGGCGGCGTTTCGACAAATTGTTTTGGGTAGTAAATCGACCGGCGCTAACTAAAACGTCCGAGACTGGTTGGGAAGAATGAACACCGACACGGTCGAAATCGCCGAAATGGAAACGAGCGATGTCCGCCATAGAGTATCGACGAGCACAAGCTGCCTGCAAAAAATCCTACTTTCGATCCTTGTTTACTAAACTCGCCGACATGCTGTCGTTATCGGCAAGAGATACCTGCGTGGTTCACCGCCGCGCGTTGCAGCTTGATCAACATTTCCATGGCACGCAGACTTTCCGCGTTCAATCCGATCGCCGCCGTGACCCAATCGTCGACGACCTTCAACATTTCGGCGTAGTCCAATGGCGCCATGCGGTGACGCGCGCGCTGCAGCATGAGGCGTGCGGAATGACACGCGGCATGAGCGGCGATGAATTTACGCACACCGCGGACGCCCTCGCCACGCGCGCAAATGTCGTCGACCAATTTCAAGCGCTCGAGATCAGCAACGGTATAAACGCACGGATCGGCGAGCATTCGCTGCGCTTGCCGAATACTGACGCGCTGTGCCAGCAAGCTCATGCCGCCGCTGCAAGGGAATAAACCGAACAGAATTTCCGGAAAGGCGAATACGCTATGTTCTTCGGCGATCAGAAAATCGGCCGCCAACCCCAGCTCGAACGCTCCGCCCAGCATACGACCTTGCACGAGCGCGATCGTAGTCGTGCCACGAACGGACATTGTTGCCCATTCGTATATCAGATCGAGCGCCAGTCGCGAGTAACGGTACAACGCATCGCGGTCGCGCCGGCGAATGCAATCGATAAAATAGTTGAGGTCGCCGCCGAGACCGAAGTAATGCGGATGTGTCGATCGAAGAACCAGGTAATGGATCGGTACGAGTTCGGTATCGCCCTGCCAACAACCGCGGTTCCGGGCAATCGTCCGCAACAAATCGCCGAATTCGCACATGATCGACCACGAAAAAGTTGGCGATGTCGCGCCAGCGACGTGTGTCAACGATACCCACAAAATATTGAACCGGCCGGTCTCGAATTCGACGACGATACGCGGCGTCATGCGTGACTCGGATGGCAACGAACCAGTCATTTCTAACGATCTCGGTTCACGACGTCGTAAACGATCCAGCAGCGCACCGCGATGGCAGATCGCGTGGCTTCGAGATGACCAGCGCCGCGTTGGTGCCGCCGAAACCACATGAGAACGACATGGCGTGATCGATCGAATGATCGATGATAGGCACGTTGGCAATGTGATTGAGCGCGCACGCCGGATCGATTTGATCCAGATTGGCGGTCGCGGGCAGGAACGATTTCGTTAGCGCCAGAATCGTGATGACGAGCTCCAACGCGCCGGCGGCGCCGATCAAATGACCGTGAACCGACTTTGTCGAGCTTACCGGCAACGTATCGGCAGCGGCACCGAAGGCTAGGCGAATCGCTCTCGCCTCGACCTCGTCACCGCCCCGCGTCGCGGTCCCATGTGCGTTCAAATAGTGAATATCCGCCGGCTGCAATCCGGCATCGGCAAGCGCCGCCTGGATCGCAGCGGTTTGGCCGTCGGCCTTCGGCGCGCCAATATGATAACCATCCGAGGCAACACCATAGCCGGATAATACGGCGTAAATGGAAGCGCCGCGGGCGATCGCCCGCTCCAACGACTCGAGCACGACGAACGCCGCGCCCTCGCCGAGCACCAATCCGGTCCGGTTCTTGGCAAAAGGTTTGCAACTACGACCAACGTTCACTGGATCCGGCATTGCCAGCGCGCGCGTACCTTCGAACATGCCGAGATTGAACGCCGTCAGCGGCGCCTCGGCACCGCCGGCAACGGCCACGTCCAAATAACCGTCGCGAATAGCGCGTAGCGCCTCGCCGATCGCCATGGTCGATGCCGCGCAGGCACTAGCGTGGGTCATCACCGGACCCAAAATCTGATGGCGTATCGAGATATGAGCGGCGCCGGCATTATGCATCAGCGCCATTGCCGTGAACGGCCGTGACATCTGCTTGTGGTCGACGAACAGTTGCTCGTACCACCCCTGCTCCGCCGTCGCCCCGCCTCTGACATTGCCATAGAAGACACCGGCGCGTTGGCCGTCGTCCGCGAAATTTTCCAACCCGGCATCGCTGATCGCCTGGCGGGCGCCGACGATGGCCATCTGTTGGCAGCGGTCCAAATACGGCAGCTCGAGTTTGCTGAATTGATCATCGAACATCGCCGGAACGATGCCGGCGGCATGCACCTTCGTTAATGCATGGACCTGACACAACCGAATCCCAGATCGTCCACCGACCAACGACGCCACTACCTCGTCGGCATTGACACCGATGGGCGATATCACACCGATACCGGTGACAACGACGTCCCGACGCCTCGACATCTCGGCAAGTTTCATTGAAACGATCCGATCTACGGTGCGATCGCTGCGCTGTTACAGACCAAGTCGCGAATCTCGCCGAGCGACGGATTCGTCGACAGCGAAAGCTCATCGAGCTTGATATCGAACAGTGTTTCCATGTCGAGCAGGATGTGCAACACATGAAGCGAGTCGACACCGACGTCCTGCAGACGCGAATCTTCGTTCAGCCCGGATGGATCGACGCCAAAACGCTCGTTGAGGATTTTCTTGAGTGCAGCCACTACTTCGATGGAATCTAGCATGGTCGAACCTCAGTCAAGCAAAACGACGCTGGCGGCATTACCGATTATTGGTAATCTGCTTATATTCGCCATCCGCTGGACACGAGGATCTCCGATCGATCGTTAACCAAAATTCTCAATATATCGACTCGACCGGTATACCCCTTTCGGTGAGCGCGACTGAACGACATGCGAAATCACGTCGCGCAAAACACTCGCGTTCCTCGCGTGAATAGCTTTATCCGATCGTGAATGCGAACAGCGCCCGAGCCGTGACGCTATGGCTCGTTACCGTCCGTGTAAGGATTTTCCTGCCCTGCGGAGAGACTTCCGTGACACTAAAGTAGGTCGCGGCGATGTTTCTGATTCGTATGCGCGCGACGCCGATGACACGCGTTACTTCACTAGAGTGGCGAGAACTTGCTTGATGCACCACGACATCTTTCTGATATATATGTCGCGTTGTACTTTTGTGTAAATGTGTAAATTTGTGCGTTTTCGAAATAATTTCCTGCTGGCGCGTCGCTTTTTGTCGTCTTCATTTTCATTTGGGTTTCTTGCTGGCCCATCGTTACCAACTGTCAGTAAGTGGATCGCGGTAGTCGGTTATGGCGCGACATCGGTGGTTGGTTTGCGAGAAATTGAGAGTAACAACCATAAAGGTATAAAGGGAGGCAACATGATCGCCATTACAAAAACTTTGTTTGCAGCGCTCCACGTCTTTTGTGCGAAATGGATCAACCTGCCGTCAGTCGCTATTCCATCGGTTCGCTCGGGTTCACCGCTTTGGCAACTCGCCGCTGTCAGTACAGCGCTGCTCTTAGGCGGCGGTCAAACTTCTGATGCAGCTAACTCAGAGTTGACCAACCCACCGTCAGTCAACCCATCAGTAACTTACGCATTCGACGTTACAGCCTCTGATTCGGGAATGGCGACATCCGATCCGTCGGGAGTTGCTTGGTGAGCATCATGAAAACTTTCGCGCCCAAATCGACGGTAATCTTATTTAGTACATCGCTGTGGCTCGCCGGATGCGGTGGCGGCAGCAGCGGCGAGTCGGGTGCGCCTACGCCCGATCCGAAGCCGGATCCGACACCGACATATACGCTCACGCTCACCAAGTCCGGCTCCGGTGGCGTCACCTCGGCGCCTGCCGGCATCGACTGCGGCAGCGATTGCAGCGAATCTTATGCCAGCGGCGCTGTTGTTACATTGACTGCCGCGCCGGCGGCCGATTCCATCTTCAGCGGTTGGGGCGGCGATTGCAGCGGATCGAATCTCACGTGCACCGTGACCCTGAGCGCCGCGCGTAACGTGAGCGCCAGTTTCACGCCGCGGCCGGAGTCCACGTTTACGCTGACAGTGACTATTGCCGGCGGCGGCACGGTCAGCAGTAATCCCGCCGGCATTACCGATTGCAGCGTGAATTGCAGCGCCAGCTTTTCCAGCGGAACGCGCGTCACGCTGACAGCAACACCTGTGCTGGTCGCCGGACACACCTTCAGCGGCTGGAGTGGTGCCGGCTGCTCGGGTGTAACGCCTTGCGTCATCGACATGACGGCCGTGCGCAACGTAATCGCAAGCTTCGCCGGACCGCCCGATAACACCTTGAGCGATTTCGAGCGTCACTTGGTCGAGCTGCCTCCCGATACCTGGTACGAAGCGCCGGCCACGCACATGATGGATGTGTGTGCACCGGCTTCCTTTGGCGTGCATGCCACTGTCGGCTGTCCTGCGATCGTCGATGCCTGGGGCGGCGGCGCATTCGATCCGGTCCATCGCAAGATGCTGATCTGGGGCGGCGGCCATGCCGACTATTACGGCAACGAGGTCTACAGTTTCGATCTTCGTACCGGCAAATGGGAACGTCTTACCGATCCAACCCTGGGCAGTTATGTGACTTGCAGCGATACCTCGCTGACCGGCTGTGTACGTAATATGGATCCACTGCTCGACGGCAACCCGAATTCGCGTCACACCTATGGCGGGTTGCAATATATGACGCACCTGAATCGTTTCTTCAGCCAAGGCGGTGCGCTTGCCCCCAGCGGTGTACGCGCTCAAGTCACTTGGCTGTTCAACGTCGAGAGCCGTACCTGGAACCATCCGGCCCCCACCGCCGCGAATCCCAGCGTCATTCCGCAGTGGTATGGCATGGCGAGCGGTTATGATCCGACAAGCGGTTTGGTGTTGATGGCGTCGGAGAACGGGCTTTCGGCTTTCGATGCCAGCGCCAACACCTGGACCGGGTTGGCGAGCTTCAACTATACGCCGTTCTGGCCGCGTTATGCCGTGAGCGGCAACAAGCACGGTGCCGTCGACACGAAGCGCCATTTGTTCTGGGTCGTGGGTGTCAACGACATCATGGTGTGGGACATCCCGCACGCCAAGATGGTAACCAACGATTGGGGCACGAGCGGCGGCGGCGCTTACACGAACTACCCGCGCACCAAAAATTACGTCGATCCAGATCCAGCGAAGAATCAGGTTTTCACATCGGGCGGTGGCGACATTTACGACGCCAATGCCCCGGGCTTCGACTACGACTCCAAGGCCGATCAGTTCGTCGCTTGGAAGGGTGGGACGCCATACGTGCTCGATCTTGCGACTAAAACCTGGACGATTAAAAGCGCTACCGGGGCGCCTGTGTCGCAGGTCACCAACGGCACGTACGGACGTTGGCGTTATCTCGAGCGTTACAACGTGTTCATCTTGGTCAACAGCGTGACCGGCAACATTTATTTCTATAAGAACACCGCCGGTGGACCATGAGCGTAGATAAAACGGAGTCAGGGAGTCTCGGTGTCAGTACGAGCTGCACGCTGATTCGGTGACTGGTGGCGTCCGGGATCCGTTACACGGATTGCTCCGGTGCCTTGCTCACGACGCAAAAGAAACACAACCGCAGGTACGCTTTTCGATTAGGGGGAGGATCATGAATTTTTTTCGTTGTTTTGTTGGCATTGCCGCTTTCTGTCCGGTGCTGTTCACGGCGGGTTGCGGGGGTGGCGGGTCGTCCGATACGCCATCCGACCCAACACCGCCCCCCGCGGAGACGTACCTGTTGACGCTAACCAAATCAGGTTCCGGGTCCGGCACCGTAAGCTCGGCGCCGGCTGGCATCGACTGCGGTACCGCGTGCAGTGCGTCATATGCAAACAACACCGCGGTTACGTTAACAGCAACGGCCGCTTCGGGCTCAGTGTTCAACGGCTGGAGCGGCGCTTGCGCCGGCTCAAGCTTGACGTGCACCGTCACCCTGAACGCCGAGCGCCGCGTGATCGCAAGCTTCAACTCCAGCACCTCCGCGGCGATCAAAGTTCAAATCGATCCGGTAACGGCCGCGAACGGCGTCACCTTCGGCCACGTCTTCGTCAAAGGCGATGTGCCCGCGACCTCGGGCCTGTCATTACGCACACCCGCGGGACAACTCATCCCGGTGCAAATCGACAACAAAGCGACCAGCAGTGGTTCGCTGCGTTACGCAGTGTTGAGCACGATGGTGCCGGCGAACACCGGCGGATCGTTCGAGCTCATCCCGTCGGCCCCGCTCGGTACCAGCACGCCACGCAACGTGAGCGAGCTATTGAACAGCGGCTTCGATGCCATCGTCACTATCAAAACCTCCGACAACCGCACGCTGACGGCATCGGCGCGCACGCTGTTTCAAAACAAAGTCAGCCGTTGGCTCGACGGCCCGATCGTCACCGAATGGGAAACCAGCGGTCCGATCGGCGACGATCCGCACCTGGCGGTGCGCTTCAACGTACGCAGTTATGCCGGTGTCGCCGGCGAGCGCGTCGATGTCGTGATCGAGAACAACTGGACCGTCATCGAGAACCCGCGCGTGTTTACCACCTCGAACGTCACATACGACGTCGACATTTCGGTGCGAGGTGCGTCGGTCTACGCCAAAACCGGATTGACGCATTATCGCCAAGCGCGTTGGCGCAAAGTGTTTAGCACGTTGACCGAAATTGCGCCACGCTACGATTCGGCGTACTTGAAGAAGACCGGTGCGGTGCCGAATTACGATCCGGCACTGCGGATCAACGAGGCGTCGCTCGCCGCCTGGAGCACGCGTTCGCAGACGCTCGAGCCGATGTCGAACGGCATGATTCAACCCTACATGCCCACGACCGGCGGTCGCCCCGATATCGGCGTTCTGCCGGCATGGACCGCGGGCTATGTGATCAGCATGGATCCGCGTACGCGCCAAGCGGTGCTCGCGATGAGTAACGCCGCGGCGAGTTTTTCGATTCATTACCGCGACAAGAACAGCGATCGACCGATATCGCTCATAACGTATCCCGACATCACAATCCTCGGCAATTCGGTCGACACCCGACATCCGTTCCCGCTCTGTAGCGGCGATTGCACCAACTCCACGCTGGTTCACGATTCAGCGCATCAGCCGTCGATGGCGTATATGCCGTATCTCATCACCGGCGATCACTTCCATCTTGAAGAGTTGCAGTTCTGGGCGAACTACAACGTAGTTCAGTACAACCCCGGTTACCGTTTGAACGAGCTCGGGATCGTCAAGAGCGACCAAGTGCGGGGCCAAGCGTGGACCCTGCGCACCCTCGGGCACGCGGCGCTGCTCAGCCCCGACAGCGATTCCTTCAAAGGGTATTTCACCCAGATACTCGAGAACAACTTCACCTGGTATCAAAACAATCTGGTCACCGGTCCCAGTAGCAATAATCTGGGCGTGGATAACTATGGCGCCGTCGTGTATCTCGGCAACAAGGGCTACGCTCCCTGGCAAGACGACTTCTTCACCTCCGCAATTAGCGAAGTCGTGGCCATGGGTTTCGACAACGGCAAGTCGTTGCTTGCGTTCAAGGCGGCGTCGCCAGTCGAGCGCATGCTCGACATGTGCTGGATCGCGGCCGCGTCCTATCAGCTCGCCGTGCGCCCTGCCTCCACGGGCGTGCTGTATCAAAACTTCGGCGAAGTCGCGCGGGGAACGTTCGATTCCACGACCTATTCGAGTTGGAAGAACAGCGTCGGCAACTTCATCGACTTGCCGTGCGGCGACCAGCAAATGGCCGATTTCTTAACCGAGCAGAGCCGCATCGCTGGCGCGTCTCACCGCTACGTAGTCGGCGAGATGATCGGCTATGCGAGCGGCGCCGAAGGTTATCCGTCCAACATGCAACCGGCGCTCGCCGCATCGGTCGATGCCAAGCTCGACCGCGCCAACGATGCGTGGAGCTTGTTCATTAACCGCACCGTCAAACCGAACGATTACGGGTCCGAGCCGCAGTTTGCCATCGTGCCGAGGTGACCATGAAAAGCCCCCGGCCAATTCTCAAGCTAGTCGTATTTAGTGCAACACTGGCGTTAATCGGATGTGGTGGCGGCGGCAACACCGATGAAACGCCGTTGCCCGATCCGACACCGACGTATACGCTACGCTTACCAAGTCCGGCTCCGGCAGCGTCACCTCGGCGCCAGCGGGCATCAACTGCGGCAGCGATTGCAGCGAGTCGTATGCCAACAATACCGCGGTGACGTTGACCGCGGCGCCGGCATCCGCCGATTTCGTTTTCGACGGCTGGGGCGGTGATTGCAGCGGTACGAATCTCACCTGCACCGTGACCATGAGCGCCGCGCACAACGCCGGGAACGAAGCTCGGCATGCTGTAACAGTTGCCATGCCAGTCGCACACCTTCCTTAAGTGGCGCGATGTCGTTCGGATCACCCAAGCAGGGGATAAATTGTCGCGCGCGCACGATGTCGAAGCGCCAAAAATTATGGTTTAGGCGGTGCTGTGTCATATGAAGATCGACGTAACGGCTCCAGCAATAACGTTACGATTTGCGTGTCGCGAGGATAAAGATCTGGATTTGCTACGCCGAGCGCTTCCGGCATCTCACCTGGCCGATACGCAAAAGTTCCAAAAAGCTGATCCCAAATCGGGACTACCGCAGCAAAGTTTTTTGCTTCCCCTGCCGCTGCGCTGTGGTGGTAACGGTGCACTTCGGTGCCCACGAGTAAATAATTCAACCAACCCACTCGAATATCCACATTGAAATGGGATATCACCCCCTGAAAACCCGTAAGGACACTCGTGGCAAAAGCTACTTCAGGTGAAAAACCCAAGAAGTAAGTAGGAACCGTAAGGATCGCGCGCACAAACACCACATTGATGGGATGTAAAACAGCATGCATCAGCACATATAACTGGGTCGGGAGATGATGGACCACATGCACTCGCCATAAAAATCGTCCCAATGGCCCCCGGGCCTCATGACACCAGCGATGTAACCAATACCAGAGCAGGTCCGTCACAAGAATGCAAAGGATCACACCCGGTACTATCGGCAATTGGGCAAAGAAACCTCCTCGTTCAATAGCATGTGCTGTTACCACTTGCGTTGCAAAAAAATTCGCTACAGCCGCTGTCGCGCCACCCAGGATCAGAAAAGGCAAATCGCGTCGGAAGAATGTGTTACGGGTCATTCGCCACTGCGGACTCAAGGCATAACGTGCTTCGACAAATACCATTAAGAGAAATGTAAATGCTAAGTAAATGCCGTAGTGACTGCCAATTTGTGCCACCGGACCGCCTAATTCATAGATCAAGTAAATCAGTGTAAGTAGAGCCAGCACGGGGTAAAAACCGTACCGTATCAAAATCGTTACTCCAGAATTACTCATCGTATACATCCTCAATCACTGCTGTCCGGACGTTGAACACGCCAAACACGGTAATTGCTTGATCTGAAATAGATAGCGCATGATTTTTTCTGGTCTCGATTTGAAACACGTGGCATCGATTTGCGACCCTGCGAGGAACTCATTCGCCGGGGGC
>JACQFZ010000067.1 GCA_016199745.1 Gammaproteobacteria bacterium | reverse complement strand
CTCTCCATCCCTATCATTCAATCGAGCGACCGGGTGTGGGTAAACCAAGCCTTATGTCTGACGCGAGCCGTGTGATGGGACAACTATCAAGCACGGTTCTTGGAGGAGCCTTGGCAGGTAACTGCCAAGGCTTACTCGACAAGCTAGAAAATGTACAAGGCGAATCAGCAGACAAGGGACACGAGAAATGGCTAGATTTGGAATTCTGGCGTTTTTCCACCCGCAGGAAGATCACCTCAGCGACCAGCACCCGAGGTGACCGCGAATCCAGCAATACCGTAATCACCGATCTCTATATCACCCGTCGTATGGACAGCGCTACGCCGCGATTGTTTATGGAGTCGTGTTGCGGGACTGGGCAGACCGTCATCTTGCATCAGAGCAAAACCGGCGTCGGGACGGGTTCGGAGGTGTTTCTTGAATATACGCTGAAGAATTCGTTGATTAGGAGTTATTCGGTCGGTGGGACTTGTTTTGACCGGCGCCGCCCAATTGAGCATATCTATATCAGCTTTGTCGAGATCGTATCGAAATACGTTCAGTACGACGAAGACAACAAGGCAATGTCGCCTGTCATTGTCGGGTTTGATACGGCGAGGAATATCAAGCTCTGAACAGGCGGAAACGGCGGTCCCGGAAAATTACCAACAACGAAATGATAAACTAAGGAGTATGTGATGAGAGCTCTACCGGATAGTTTGACGAAAGAGCAGGCGATCGCACTGTATGAATCACGTCTGGCGACTAGCTCCGAAGTTATCTATATGCCGTGCTTTGATGCGTCCGTGGTATTTAGAATGGGAAAAGAAGACAACATTACGACAATTGACATTATCCGTTGTCATGAGGACGATCGGCCGATGTATTTCACAGACAAATCAACAGGCAGACAAACGCGCAAACTGTGGGACCTCATTACATATCAAGAGAACGGATTGCTGTATGCCTTGCGCCGATCAGGCGGTGTTTCGCTGTTTGATGATCTGAGTCCGAAAGCGCCACGTCGTAAAAATAGCCGCTGGTTCAAGCTACAAGGAGACACTCCGATCCCAGAAGGGCTCGTCGTTGCGAAGCACGCCCGGCCTGACCGTGATGGCGATACACACTATGCCTTGCAGCCAGACGAAGATATGTTAGTTATCGAGCTACAACGAAGACTTCGATTTTTGAATCCTTATATGCAGCCTTTCGATCCTGAGGTACGGCTAAAACCATTGAGGCCGCGATGAGTGAAGTGAGAGAACTTACTGCTTCTGAAGTCACCGCTATTCGTGCCGCGATCGAATATCGACTCGCGAGCATCAGAGAAGAATTGGACGAGCACGAACGAGGCATCTGTATTTTAGATGATGATCGAGTTACCGATCTCGATGAGCAAGTGTATTGGTACGATTCTCAGTTGCTCTATCGCTTCGAGAAAGCGGAAAAGGAAGCATTCGGGTTACGAGATGCCACCAATCCCACGGCCGAGCCATATCCTGATACGGCCGCGGATAAGTTAGTCTTGCTCGAATTCAAGGACATTTCCTACATCCGCGCGGCGCTTGACGTTAAGATTGGGTCAATCGAAATGGACCTCAAACGTGACCATCTCGATGAAGCGAAGCGACAGAACTTACAGGTAGAGCTAGGGTTTTATCAAAAATTATTTAGCACTTTCGAAACGGCCGAGACGATGGCACCCAAGCTGCGGGAGATTCCACAGATCGCGTACCGGCGTCGATGGAAGTAATCGACGCGTCTGCTGATGTGGCGGCGTGGAGCGCTGAGTGAAGTACGCGAACTGACGCTGAGGGAAATCGTCACCATCAGTCCCTCACCCCAACCCCTCTCCCGGGGGGAGAGGGGTTTTACTCCCTTCTCCCCCCGGGAGAAGGGACGGGGATGAGGGAAGAAGTGCCGATATTGGCACTTATTGAGATGGCCTCTAGCAGGTCTCAAGGGGACGAGGCGGCGCAAGTGTCTACTGGACACTTGCGAAAGCTCCACCTCATCCCTCTGAGGGGGAGGGAGTAGCGGCTGATGTGTCTCGGTTTTTGCTTTAAGTAAGTGTGGGCACCTTAGGAGTCATTTCTGCGTGTGCTGGCGAGCCACCAGCAATCATCGTTCCTCGCACGATAGTCTTGTTCTCTCGCCGCAATCAAACCCTCGGCCAATTCCACCATGCGTTTGCGCTGATTCTTAGCCTCGCGGGTTATCAGCTGGGTAGCCTGCTCGCGCGTCATAAACAGTCGTTCCATCAGAATTCCGATCGCCGTATTCACGGTGCGGGCGCTGGCAACGGCTTTGGACAATGCGGCGGCGTACCCCTGTTGCATATCTTCGATGGAGGACTGTAACGCGTTTATTTCGGCAGCACGGGTAAGCCCCACATGCACTTGCGCCAGTAATTCTTTCGGCTCAAGCGGTTTTACGAGGAATCCAAGCGCACCTTCGCCGCCTGCTTGCCTGACGACGTCCTCGTCGGCGTGGACCGACATAATGATGAAGCGAGTGGACGTTAGGTCCGTGATCGCCTTACCGACGTCGAGTCCGGTCATGTCCGGCATGCGGTAATCCAACAGCGCGAGGTCCATCTCCTGCGTCGTCGCGATTTCTATCGCTTGCTCTCCCGACGGTGAGACAAAAACTGCATAACCGGCGCCTTCCAACGTTTGGATGGCCAGTTCTAACATAACAGGATCGTCGTCGACGACCAGAATCTTGCTCCCCTTGCTGGCGGCGGCGTTCATATCTGCTCCCTTATATAACCCCTGTCTGATTTTAGAATGCTTGACTGTATTGTCCGTGTTACGAATAATGATCTTCGTATTTCCCTGGCGCATTACACCTGCGACAGGGGCAGCAAGCTAGGCAATAAAAACCGCCTGCATATCGAGACGGAAGTCAGCGTAAAACGCCAAGTGCGGCGGTGCTGAGTTCCGGTCCGAAGCAATGGATGGCAGGCGGCCCTCAGTTTTCCATCAGTACGCCACGAAATCCACTGCTTCACCGGACGCTCTATCGCCTGTCGTTTAGTTCGCACTTGGCATTTGCCTGCGATAACTCATAGCGCAAGGAAAGAGGAGTGGCGGTAGATGTGCCTGGCAGCGCAGTTTCCGAAAGGCGAGCGTCAACGGCAGTATATGTCCGTGCTCGTTCTTGCCAAGCCACCATTGTTCTCTCTTCCTTCTTTGCCAACACATAGGCAGATCAAAAGGGAGTGCCCATTCATGCTGATGTACACCAGACGTATTGGTGAGCAACTGAGGATCGGCCGCGATACCTTGCTCACGGTGGTTGCGATCAGGGAGGGTGAAGTACGGATCAATGTTGAAGGCGGCGGCTCGTGTTCGGTGGTGACCCGCGGCATCGGCCGGACGTTGAATCTCGGTAATGACATTGTGATTACGGTGCTTATCGTCAAAGAGCGCGAGGTGCGTCTCGGTATCGAGGTTGCGTTGACGATCCCGGTTTATCGCGAGGAGCTGCACAAGCTCATTTGCAACGCGACAGCCGTTTTCGCTTCCCGCACGGATGCTGATTCACGGCGCTCTCGTTCGAGCGGCGGCGTTTGTCGATCATCGATTGT
Organism: Gammaproteobacteria bacterium; assembly: GCA_016199745.1. NCBI lineage: Bacteria > Pseudomonadati > Pseudomonadota > Gammaproteobacteria > Gammaproteobacteria bacterium. The sequence goes on along the minus strand of JACQFZ010000067.1, from coordinate 23,040 downwards.
CGATTACGTTAAGAGTTAGCTCCCGGAGCAATTGGCCAAGGAGGCGTGCCATGTTGGTGTTTACGAGAAACGTTGGGCAAACGTTTTATATTGGCGATGACATTTTAATCACAGTCATGGGTGCTAATCCCAATAAAGTGCGTATCGCGGTAGCGGCGCCCGCCGCCGTCTCGGTGCATCGGGAGGAGGTATATCTCCGCATCAAAAAGAAAAAAAGCACTTCGCGCGGCAATGAGACGTCGTAATAAGCAGGCGCCCGCTCGTCGCTGCCGCCATCGTTGGATTGTTGCATTGTGATGCATACGTTCGCGGAGAGCGGGCGGCCGAGCCGAAGTGCGATACACATTTAGAGGGACCCATCAAATGTCATCAACGAAATCGTCGTCAGGGAAGGGAGCGATAGCAGTGAGCAGAAATACGATGGAGCAGCTCGCTCGAACCGAACATAAAGCCAAGAACCATCCCCTACGACACCAACTTGCCGATCGGCTACGGTTACTGCGAAAAGTTCGCGAGTGGTCGCAAGGTCAGGTCGCAGATGCGAGCGGGCTGCATCGAACCTACATCAGTTTGGTGGAGCGCGGGCAATGCAACATTAGTATCGACAATCTCGAGAGACTCGCTGATGCATTCGGTGTGGAAGCGGCTGACTTGATAGGCCCAGCCGACTCCACGCCGTCGGCGGAATACGCGTAGGTATTTCAAGATTAATTCAGCCAGCCAAGGGTAAATGCGGCGATCACCAGATAACGCGATGTCTTGGCCAGCGCAACAATCAGTACGAATGACACAAAGGGTTCTCGCAGGACACCCGCTATCAGCGTTAACGGGTCACCGATAATGGGAACCCAGCTAAGCAGTAACGACCATTTACCGTAGCAGTGATACCACCGTTTGGCGCGTTCCAGGGCTGGCTGCTTGACGGGAAACCAGCGCCGATCGTGGAAGCGCTCGATCGATCGGCCGAGCCACCAGTTAATGACCGAGCCGATAACGTTACCGACGCTGGCGACCAGAATCAGTAGCCAAACCGGTTGCGATTGCGCCAACAGCAGTCCAGCCAGTAGCGCTTCGGACTGCAACGGCAGAAGTGTCGCTGCGACCATAGCGACCATCAATAAACCGGCGTAAACGGCAAGATCGGTCATAGCGTTACATTTTTATGCCGATCTAGGGAGCGGGATGATAGGCGCGGTCGGAGGATATTAAGTTAATAACGATATCGGTTTCCAACGGTTGAGGCGCGAATAACGTCAATGTGCGCGTATTCTAGATTTTCCGGCGGCGGTTGGGGTCTACCGGCGGTTATTCAGCGGCCGAGCCCGCGTCCGATGTGTCAGTTGGACCCAAGCCGATCACTTGATTCTTCCCGGCCTTCTTCGCTTGGTACAAGGCAATATCGGCGACTTCGATCAACATTACCGATTCTTGCTCGCGTTGTGGAGTTGCCGCGGCCACGCCGATGCTGACAGTGACGAATGCGGTCGCCGCGCCGTCGCAGGGCATTTGTAGTTGCTCGACCGCATGCCGGATTTTCTCGGCAATGTATTGCGCGCCGGCGAGCGGCGTGCTGGGGAGAATGACGATGAATTCCTCACCGCCAAAACGTGCCGCGAGATCCGCTGGCCGCGCGAAGCTATTGCGGATCGTCGTCGCGACTTGTTGTAGCGCTTCGTCGCCGGCCAAGTGACCCAAGGTGTCGTTATAGCGTTTGAAGTTGTCGACATCGATCATCAGCACCGACATCGTGCTTTTCTCGCGAATCGCGCGTTTCCATTCCTTGTCGAGAAACTGGTCGCAATAGCGACGGTTGCTGAGCCCAGTGAGTCCGTCGATGTTGTTTAAACGCTGTAGCTCGATGTTCATTTCCATGAGCTGTTGTTGGCTTTCGCGCAACGCGCGATACGCGTCGTCGCGTTGGATCTGGTTGAGATAAGCCCGCGAGTGATAGCGGATGCGCGCCAACAGTTCCATTGGGTCCGGAAGTTTGACGACGTAGTCGTTCGCGCCTTGCCGGAACGCTTCGCTTTTTGTTACTGGATCCTCGCTGGCCGAAAGTACGATGACGGGAATATTGCGCGTCTGCGGATCGGCGCGGTATTCGCGCACCAGTGTTAGGCCGTCGATGCCCGGCATGATCAAGTCCTGCAGGATTACGGTCGGTTTTAATTGCTTGGCCGTTGCGAGCGCCTGTTCTGAATTGGTACAAAAATGAAAATCGAGTTGGGGTTGGCCCGCCAACGCCTTGCGCACGGCTTCGCAGACTATCATCTGATCGTCAACCAACAACACAAGGGCAACGTACTCGTCGGGTGGTGGCAGACGTACGTACTTCCCTGAATTCTGTTCGGACATAACAGCTCCATCGCGAGTTACTAAAAAAAGACGTTCGTTGGCGTGGCGGCAATACATCCGCCGAGATTCGCGCCTTCGGAAGATCTCCACCGGACAGGCTATAAGCATAGTCGGGTGATTTCCGCCGTGGAGCCGATTCCGGCGGCATTGCCGGTGTTTGTCCCATGGGGCGCGTCGCCAGCAGCGGGTTGCGACCTTGCCAATGCGTTCCTTAAGAAACGCGCCGCTTTTACCGACGAAATACTTCTTTCGACTATGCTCAATCAGGGCTCCTCGTGGCTATCGAGGACATGGAAAGGGGTGCCAGGGTGGCCGTAGTTTCTCGCCCAGTTTTCGCGCGTAACGAGTTTCTAAGGTGGTGACTTGCGGTGCTGTGGTCGGGTTGTCAGTGCCGACCAGCAGCGAAAGTTTTTTGACGTCCGTCGGGCTTAACGAGCAGCGACAAGGCCGGTCACCCAGCACTGTCGGTGCGCACCGACCTAAACGTTCCCGGTGGCTGGCGCTGGGTCACGCGCGAACGGCCGAAAATTGATCGTCTTGCCTGTCCTTGGCTAGTGCGCCGTTTTGATGCGTTCCTCGATGAATTCGACGAAGCATTATATCGCCCAATCTCAAGAGGATTTCGTTGGGCTATGCTCAGACGAACTGACACCTATGATCCAGGTGCACCGAGAATATGGCGAGCAGGGGCCGGGGGCGCGTCGAGGTATCGGTTTGTAGAACCGCAGTTTCCTGCCTGACTTACGCATACCAACGGTAACGAGACTAGTCGTCGTGGCGCTAGCGATGTTGCGCCGCTGTCGAAAAAAAACGGCAAATGGGTTCATCGGAAGGGAAAGAAAACCGCAACGGAGACTATAAATGTTTGCGAATATGAGAATCGGGGTGCGGTTGGCCCTTGGCTTCGGGCTGGTGTTGTCGATGATGATGGTGGCGATTGCCGTCGGCCTGTTGCGCCTCGCCTCCGTCAACGAGGTCGCGACCAAGATCATCAGGGAAGACTGGATCAAGGTAGAGCTCGCCAATACAGCTCTGCATCGCATGCGCGACAACGCGCGACGCAATCTTGAGCTGTTGGTTACCACCGATAGCGTTGGGCTTGAGAAAGTCCGAGGCGCCATTGCCGACAATCGCGACAAGATCACCGAGAACCTCAATGCGCTTAGCCAGATGTTTCAAGACGAGGAAGGCAAAGCGTTGTTCGCCAAGATCAAATCAGCTCGGGAAGCTTATGTCGCTTCGTTCACTAAAGTAGGAAAGTTAGTAACGAATAATAAGCGCGAGGAAGCAACCAAACTCATGCTCGCCGAGGCATTGCCATTGCTCGATGCGGTGGTGGTTAGCACTCGTGAGCTGGTCGACTTACAGAAATCCAGGGTCGATGAAGATGCTGTCTATGCCGGTAAGGAATATCAGAGTGGCCGCAGCATCATGCTGGTGCTCGGGGTTGTCGCTCTGTTCATCGGCGTTATTTTTTCCTGGTTTATCACTCGCAGTATCACCCGTCCGATTGTGCAAGCGGCTGAAGTGGCGGCGGCGGTCGGCGAAGGCGCCCTTAACAGCGGCATGGATTTCGAATCCAATAACGAACTTGGGATCTTGGCGCGCGGTTTCAACCAGATGATTAAGGCGCTGTCGCGACTTGTCGGCCAAGTTCAACGGTCCGGCATTCAGGTGAGTACATCCGTCACCGAGATTGCCGCGACCGCTAAGCAGCAGCAGGCGACCGCCAGTGAGATTGCCGCGACTACCAGCGAGATCGGCGCTACCTCCCGGGAAATTTCTGCTACGTCCAAAGAGCTGGTCAAGATCATGAACGATGTGTCGGCGGTCGCCGAACAATCGGCTGAACTAGCGGGCAACGGACAAGCTGGGCTGTCGCGCATGGAAGAAACGATGCGACACGTCACGGAGGCGGCCGGCGCCTTTAACGCCAAGCTTGCGGTGCTCAACGAAAAAGCCGGCAACATTAATCAGGTCGTCACGACCATTACTAAGGTGGCCGATCAGACCAACTTGCTGTCGTTGAACGCTGCCATCGAGGCTGAAAAGGCTGGCGAGTACGGCCGCGGCTTCGCCGTCGTTGCCACCGAGATCCGCCGGCTCGCCGACCAAACCGCGATTGCCACTTACGACATCGAACAAATGGTGAAGGAAATCCAATCGGCGGTGTCGGCCGGTGTGATGGGCATGGATAAGTTTTCCGAAGAAGTGCGGCAAGGCATGCAGGAGGTGCAGCAGGTCGGTGGCCAGTTGTCGCAAATCATCCAGCAAGTACAAGCGATGGCGCCGCGTTGTGGCGCGGTCAACGAAGGTATGCAGGCGCAGGCTACCGGCGCCGAGCAAATCAGCCAGGCGCTGGCGCAACTGAGCGAAGCGGCGCAGCAGACGGTTGAATCGCTGCGGCAGTCGAGCCAAACCATCGACGAGTTGAATCAAGTTGCTAATGATCTGCGCAGCGGGGTATCGCGGTTCAAGGTGGAAGCGTGAGTTGAGCGCAAAAGTTCAGGAGCTGCCTCGATGCTGTTTCTTTTGTTCCAGCTTGGCAACGATCGCTACGCCTTGGACGTCGCCAGCGTCGCCGAAGTTTTGCCGCTGGTTGATCTGAAGCAGATTCCGCAAGCACCGCTCGGTGTTGCCGGTGTGTTCAACTATCGCGGCGCGCCAGTGCCGGCGATCGATTTGAGCCAACTAACGTTAGGCCATGCCGCACCGCGGCGCTTGAGCACGCGCCTCATTCTCGTGCGCTATCCCGACGACGCCGGCGCTGAACGTCTGTTGGGTCTGATCGCCGAGCGCACGACGCAAACCGTGCGGCGGCAACCGAGCGAGTTCGTCGACACCGGCGTGAGTCAGGATGGCGCCTCCTATCTGGGCCCGGTCGCGACCGATGCGCACGGATTGATTCAGTGGATCGAGGTTCGCAAGTTGTTGCCGGCGTCGGTGCGCGACGTATTGTTCAAGCAGCCGGTGGCGAACGCATGATCCTCGGCGACGTTGAAAATATTTTGAAGCAGGCAATGGGGTTGGACACCGCCTCGATCGGCATCTCCGCGGTCGAGCGCGCCGTGCAGGAACGGTTGTCGGCCTACAAGCTTTCGGAACTAACGTCGTACGTCGAGTTATTGCGCGGCTCGAAAACCGAGCTGCAGGCGTTGATCGAAGCCATCGTCGTTTCCGAGACCTGGTTCTTTCGAGATCGCGAGGCGTTCACCGCCTTGGCGCGCATCGCCTGCGAGGAATGGTTGCCAGCGCATCCGCAAGGCGCGCTAAATCTGCTGAGCTTGCCGTGCTCCACCGGCGAAGAGCCGTACTCGATGGCCATGGTGTTGTTGGATGCAGGTTTTCCAGCGCAGCGCTTTCGGATCCACGCCATCGATATCAGCGCGCGTGTGGTCGATCTGGCGGCGGAGGCGGTGTATGGCAAGAATTCATTTCGTGGCAACGATCTTGGTTTTCGCGATCGTCATTTCGAAGCGACCGCGCGCGGCCATCACGTCGCCGAGGCGGTGCGCCGGCAAGTGCGCTTCCAGCAAGGCAACTTGTTCGACGCCGACTTTTTGCCGGGTTCGGAAATTTATGACGTCATCTTCTGCCGCAACGTTCTAATTTACTTCGATCGGATCACGCAGGACCGCGCTATCGACGTGCTCGCGCGGTTATTGACCGCGAAGGGCGTGATATTCGTCGCTCCGTCGGAGACCGGTTTGATGTTGAGTCACGATTTTACGTCGGAGAAAGTGCCGCTGGCGTTTGCGTTTCGTAAAGCGAGCGCCGGGCCGCGTTCGCGGAAATCGGAAAGCGTTCGCGCCGTCAAGCTTCCGGCGGCTGTTGAAAAAAATACACCGCGCGCACCGACGCCGAAAACATCATCGGTGCAGTCCATCACCTCGACAGTAGCGGCACCATCGAAGTCGGTTGCGCCAAGCGCTAGCCTCGACGAAATACAACGCCTGGCCGATCAGGGACATTTGGCAGAAGCGGCAAAATGTTGTGAGCAACATGTGCGCGCGCAGGGGCCGTCGGCGCAGGCGTTTTATCTGCTCGGGCTGATACGTGATGCCGGTGCCAACCACATCGAAGCCGCCGAATTGTATCGCAAGGCGCTCTATCTCGATCCGCAGCATCACGAAGCGTTGGTGCATCTCGCGTTTTTGTTAGAACAGCAAGGCGATAGCGCCGCGGCAAACTTGCTGCACCAACGCGCGCGTCGATTGGAGAAGAAGCGTGGAAAGTAGCGAGCGCGACGAGAAAAAAATCACCGCTACCGCGCTTGTGCATGGTGGCGCCGCGGCGACTGGAGCCGGCGCCGCCATCGACGATTGCTGGAACAAGATCGGTGTGCATGGCGACAGTTCGTGTCCGCAGTTAGCGCAACATATTCATTGCCGCAATTGTCCGGTCTTTGCCGCCGCGGCGACCGAATTGCTCGATGGCGAGCTGCCGGCCGATTATCTGCAGGAGTGGACTCGCCACTTCGCGCAGTCGCAACAGATCGGACAATTGAATACCGAATCGGCGGTTATTTTTCGCATCGGTGTCGAGTGGCTGGCGCTGCCGACGGCACTGTTCAACGAAGTCGCCGAGCACCGTGCCATCCACGTGTTACCACACCGGCGCAGCAGCATGATATTGGGCTTGGCGAACGTGCGTGGCGAATTGTTGATCTGTGTCGCGCTCGATCAAACCTTGGGGCTGGAAGTTGTCGCCGAGTCCAAGCGTGAGCGGCAGCGCTTGCTGGTAACGAGCCACGAAGGCAATCGCCTGGCGTTCCCGGTTGACGAGGTGCATGGCACGCACCGGTTTCATCCGCAGGAGTTGATGTCAGTTCCGGCGACGGTGGCCAAAGCCACCGCCACCTACACCAAAGCGATCTTACCGTGGCAGCAAAAGTCGGTCGGTCTGCTCGATCATCAGCTGCTGTTCTACACGCTTAATCGAGGCTTGGCATGAGCAACGGCGATCTCAGCCAATTATCCATGCTCGATTTATTCCGCATGGAAGCGGAGAGCCAAACGCAAGTGTTGACGGCGGGGCTGTTGACGTTGGAGCGCAATCCAACTGCCGCCGACGCCTTGGAAGCCTGCATGCGCGCGGCGCATTCGCTCAAGGGCGCCGCGCGTATCGTCGGCGTCCCGGCCGGCGTCGACGTCGCCCACGTCATGGAGGATGGTTTCGTTGCCGCGCAGAAGGGCAGCCTAACGTTGCGTCAGCGACACATTGATCAACTTTTGCGTGGCGTCGATATGCTGATGCGCATTGCCACGACTGCGGAAGCGGATCTCGGTCAATGGGCTGTTGCTAAGAAACCGGAAGTGGACGAATTTCTGGCGGCGCTGGCGCAGGTGATCGCCAGCGCCGACGATGCCCCGATCGCCGAGAATAAGACATCGTCGGAGTCGGTACCCACGACTGCCGAGGTTCAGTCGTTTCAATCTGCTGAGCCGCAGACAGACCGCGTATTGCGTGTCACCGCTGATAATCTGAACCGCTTGCTGGGCCTTGCGAGCGAGTCATTGGTCGAGTCGCGTTGGTTGAAGCCGTTCGCCGATTCGCTGTTGCGGCTCAAGCGGCTCCATCATCATTCGGCGCTCGCACTCGACAACTTGCGCGAAAAATTATCCACCCAATCGTTGAGCGAACCAGCGCAGATTGCCTTGGCCGAAGCGCAACGTGGCGTTCTTAAGTGCCATCAAGTTATGTCGCAGCGATTAGGCGAGCTCGAGATGTTCGATCGGCGAGTCACCCATCTTTCGCATCGGCTCTACGACGAAGCGCTCGCGTGTCGCATGCGGCCGTTTGCCGATGGTGTGCAGGCGTTTCCGCGGATGGTGCGCGATGTCGGTCGTTCACTCGGTAAACAGGTGCGGCTCGAAATTATCGGCGAGGCAACACAGGTCGATCGCGACATTTTGCAAAAACTCGATGCGCCGCTTGGGCATCTGCTGCGCAACGCCGTCGATCATGGCGTCGGTACGCCGGCGGAGCGACGCCAAGCGGGCAAGCTGGACGAAGGCGTGATTCAGCTCGACGCGCGCCACAGCGCCGGCGTGCTGCAGATCACCGTTGCCGACGATGGTCGTGGTATCGATTTAGATAAACTGCGAGCGACTATCGTCGAACGCAAATTGACCAACGCCGAGATCGCCGCCAAATTGAGCGAAGCGGAGCTGCTCGAATTTCTGTTCCTGCCCGGCTTCACCATGAAGGAAGTCGTCACCGATATCTCCGGTCGCGGTGTCGGGCTCGATGTCGTGCAAGACATGGTGAAAGGAGTACGCGGCGCGATTCGTGTGTCGTCCGAATTGGGCAAAGGCACGCGCTTCCAGCTGCAGTTGCCGCTGACGCTGTCTGTCATCCGCGCGCTGCTCGTCGAGATCGGCGGTGAGTCTTACGCGTTGCCACTCGCCTACATCGTGCGCACGCTGACGCTATCGAAGGACAAAATTCAATCGCTCGAAGGCCGCCAGCATTTCAATTTCGATGGTCGCCAAATCGGCCTTGTGTCGGCCCATCAGATATTGGAGGGCGGCGAGCTGCGGATTACAGGTGACGAATTACCAGTCATCGTCGTCGGCGATCACGGCAATGCCTATGGGCTGGTGGTCGATCGTTTTCTCGGCAGCCGCGAGCTGGTGGTGCAGCCGCTCGATCCGCGGCTTGGAAAAATCAAAGACATCAGCGCCGGTGCGCTGATGGAAGACGGCTCACCGGTGTTGATTATCGATGTCGATGACGTGATTCGCTCGGTGGATAAACTCGCGGCCGACAGTCATCTCGGTAAAGTCGACCAAGGCGCCAGCAAAGCCGCGGCGAAGCCGCGCAAGCGCGTGCTCGTGGTCGACGACTCGCTCACGGTGCGCGAGCTGGAACGCAAACTCCTCGGTAGTCGCGGCTACGATGTCGAGATCGCCGTCGATGGTATGGACGGTTGGAACGCGGTCCGCACCGGCCGATTTGATCTCATCGTCACCGACGTCGACATGCCGCGGCTGAACGGCATCGAGTTGGTGACGCTGATCAAGAAAGATCCGCATCTGAAGTCGCTGCCGGTGATGGTGGTCTCTTATAAGGATCGCGAAGAAGATCGCAACCGCGGGCTCGCCGCCGGTGCCGACTATTACCTCACCAAAGGCAGCTTCCATGACGAAACGTTGTTGCAGGCCGTCGTCGATCTGATCGGCGACGCTGACGCATGAAGATCGGCATCGTCAACGACATGGCGCTCGCGCTGCACGCGTTGAAAGCGGCGGTGGCGTTGCGACCGGCGCATCAAGTCATTTGGACCGCGGCCAATGGTGCCGAGGCGGTTGAGCGCTGCGCCGCTGAGACGCCCGATCTGGTGTTGATGGATCTCATCATGCCGGTGATGGATGGTGTCGAGGCGACGCGCCGAATCATGGCGGAGTCGCCGTGCGCCATTGTCGTGGTAACCGCCAGCGTCAACGCCCATGCCAGCAGAGTATTCGAGGCGATGGGTTATGGGGCGCTCGATGCGGTTGATACACCCGCGTTGGGGTTGAGCGATCCGAGTGCCGGCGCCGCGCCGCTGCTAAAAAAAATCGACACCATCGGCAAACTCATCGGCGATAAACCCAGCGCGCGTCGCCCGACGAATGAGAGCGGTGTGGCGCCAGCCGCTCGCCAAGATCGGTTGATCGCCATCGGTGCTTCCGCCGGCGGCCCGGCGGCGTTGGCCACGGTGCTGCGGGGTTTGCCGGCGGATTTCGCCGCAGCCATCGTAATTATCCAGCACGTCGACGAGCAGTTTGCCGCCGGCATGGCGCAATGGTTGGCCGCGCAATGCGCGTTGCCGGTGCGCTTGGCGCAAGAGGGTGAACGTCCGGTGGTTGGTACGGCGTTGCTCGCGGGTACCAGCGACCATCTGCGGTTGGTCACCGTCGATCGACTCGGTTATACCTCGGAGCCAGCGGATTACGGTTACCGCCCTTCGGTGGATGTGTTTTTCCACAGCGTCAGTCAGCGCTGGCAAGGCGAGGCGGTGGGCGTGCTGTTGACGGGGATGGGACAAGACGGCGCGTCGGGGTTGAAGGCGATGCGCGACAAGGGTTGCTACACGATTGCTCAGGATCAAACGACGAGCGCGGTTTACGGTATGCCGAAAGCGGCGGCGAAGTTGAATGCCGCTGTCGACATTCTTCCGGTCGAACGCATCGCGCCGACATTAATGGAAGTGCTGGCCCGCAAAGCGTGACGTCGGAGAGCGTGACATGGATACCCCTAAATCAACGCCGCCTACCACGATAACGGCCGCTAAGCCCGGCGACTACGCCATTCGCGTGTTGCTGGTCGACGACCAAGCGATGATTGGCGAGGCGATTCGTCGCGCCTTGGCCGATCAGCCGAACATAGAATTCCGTTACTGTGCCAATTCCGCCGACGCCGTCGCCGCCGCCGAGCAAATGAAGCCCACCGTCATTTTGCAGGACTTGGTGATGCCGGGTGTGGATGGATTGGTGCTGGTTCAACAGTACCGCGCTAATCCGGCGACTCAGGAGACGCCGATCATCGTGCTCTCCACCAAAGAAGAGCCGGCGATAAAAAGCGAAGCATTCACGCTCGGCGCCAACGATTACCTGATCAAGATTCCCGACAAAGTCGAGCTGATCGCCCGCGTTCGCTATCACTCGAAGGCATACTCGAATTTGCTTCAGCGCGATCAAGCGTTTCAGGCGCTAGCCGAGAGCCAACAGCGGCTCATGGAACTCAACATCGAGCTGCAACGCTTGAGTACGGTCGACGGCCTTACCGGCTTAAGCAACCGCCGCTACTTCAATGAGTATGTCGAACGAGAATGGAAACGCTCCGCGCGCGAACAGCATTCACTGTCAATTCTCATGATCGACGTCGACGACTTCAAAAAGTACAACGACACCTACGGCCATCTCGCCGGCGACGAAGTATTAAAAAGCGTGAGTACCATTGTGTGTCAGAGCGCCGTGCGGCCGGCCGACTTGGCCGCGCGTTTCGGTGGTGAGGAGTTTGTGGTCGTTTTACCCGTGACGCCAATGGCCGGCGCACTCCATGTCGGTGAAAAACTTTGCCGCGGCGTGGAGGCCCTCAAGCTTCCGCATTCTGCGTCGACGGTGGGCGCTTGTGTCAGCATCAGCATCGGCGGCGCCTCGACAGTTCCGCAGCGCGGCGATGTTAATTTTCTACGTTTGATTGAAGTTGCTGATCAGGCGTTGTACGACGCCAAGAGAGCTGGCAAGAACCGGGTGGTCGTGGCTGAGCAGGGACGGGCAGCCACTTAAAACAGTGGGAATAAAAAATGGTGGCCGGGGGCAGAATTGAACTGCGATACGCGGATTTTCAGTCCGCCCCTCTATAGTCGCAGACGCGGTGAAAATGGCGCCACAGGTGAGCCACGGCGTTAACGCCAAGCGACGCTGCAAGGTCCGGCGCGGTAACTTGTGCTCCAATGTGCTGCTGATGTCCTCGATGGAGCCGCCTTCAGGAGTTTGTTGAACTCACTTTCGGGAATCTGCTTTGGCATGCTGCCCTCGTTGTGGCGCGATATACCCATATTGCGCCATATAAATATTCTATATGGCGCGATTAGGATTTTAAGTGGCGAACAATGGAGGTAGTTCAGGGACGGGACAGTGCCAGGACCATAAGGTGTGCAGCACGTTGCGTTAGTTTAACCTGGTTGCTAAATAACAAGCTTTCTTTGTGGAATAGGAAGTTTTATAAACTTTTCCTTGCAGTAAGTTTAAATAGAATCTACTTTAACAAGTATGACTAGTGAAAATAGCAGCAAAATAAACCAACTATTGAAAAAATGGTCCGCCGGGACCGTGGCTACGCTGCGCTGGTTAGAACAACAAGGCGTATACCAGCAACTTGCGCACGAGTACGAAAAGACCTCCTGGCTCCAACGGATAGGCCAGGGCGCTTACATAAAATCCGCCGACAAGGTCGAATGGCTCGGTGGCCTTTTTGCTCTGCAAGAACAACTGGGGCTACCCATACATGTGGGCGGCAAGACCGCCCTTCAAATGCAGGGCTACGCCCACTTCCTGTCGCTTGGCAAAGGTGCGACGGTTTCCTTGTTTGGTCTTCCCAATGCAAAACTGCCGGCCTGGTTCAAGCGATACCGCTGGGGCGTGAAACTGCGTTACACCACAACGAGTTTGTTTGCCGGTAAACCCGTCGTAGGCTTGACCACGCAAGACACAGGCACTTTTGCAATCCGCGTCTCGACACCGGAACGCGCCATGATGGAGATGTTGTACGCCGTGCCTAAGGAAGAAACGTACGAAGAGGCAAGGCTACTGATGGAAGGGCTCACGACACTACGTCCGCGTCTCGTTCAAACATTGCTCGAGCGTTGCGCTTCCGTTAAGACCAAACGCCTTTTCATGGTGCTCGCTGAAAGTTCTGGACACGCGTGGGTTAAGAAGGTTGATCTCTCCAAGGTGGATTTTGGTGCGGGCAAGCGCATGTTAGTTCGAGGTTGGCGATTCGACTCCAAATACAACATCTCCGTGCCGGAAACCGAACCTCGACGCTAGGAGCGGTAGCAAAGTGGTGGCAGTGCATATCGGGGCAACGAATCAGATGCGTTGCTGCTAAAGGGCAGAGTCCGGTCAAGAGAATGCTGGCGCCGACAGGGCCAACGCCGTTGGAAGTTTTCCACGACGCCGGCCCCTTGAGTGCCATCGACGCACCGAAGGTGCGGAGTGATTATGCGATCACATGGCCTACCTTATTTAGCCGCCTGAAAATTGTATTCGCCGGGTACACCGCCGGCCGGTGTCGACGCCATAAACGTTCCGCCCATTCGATCGATGGCGGCGTCGTCGCCGACGTTGCCTGTCCAAGATTGAAACGTATCGTTGTTGGCGGCGTTCTTACGCAAGAAATGGATACGGCCGGTGGCGGGACAATAGAATCCTTCAATCGGATTACCGTAGATGGCGCCGGTGATGCGCCGACAGATACCAACGGCAGCCTGGAAGTTGATGACAAGTGCCCCGGCCGTCTGATTACCGAGCACCGACCAGTTTCCCAACACGTTTGGCGGTGGCGCGGCCGAGGCGGCCGTGGTGACGAGCACGGTCGATGCGAATAATAGGCTGAGCGTTAGTTTTTTCATGATCGTATCCCTTCGAAAGTGATGAGGCTGCTTGGGCAAATGGCCAATAGAATCCTGCAGCCCACGAGGATTCCTGGCACGCTTACTCTTGCGGCGGAGGTGGGCTGGGGAATACGTCGTCGTTGGATCTTTCCGCCAGGTCGAGATACTCGAGAGTGCCTTTCGCTTGCGCCTGCACATCAGGGTCGCTGTCGTTCAAGGCCATCTGTGCGACGATACGGACCATAGAGGCATCCGCATTCGAGTGTTGTGTCAGCGCGGTCAACGCCAATCCGCGCACCTCACGATCGGGATCCAGACCGGCCAGCTGTTGCAGCAGGTGCATCGGCAGTTCAATCTTGTTTTCCAAACTCGCGGCAACTGCACTGAAGCGAATCTTGGCATCGGCGCTCTGTAACGCCTGGCTGAGCTCAACAATAGCGACTGCGGGATCTTGTGTTTGCAGTCCGGCCATAGTGGCGAAGTCGACGCCAGAGGTATGCTTTGGTGTCTCTTGATTGCCCGAGTTGCTCCCCGTCGCCGTCAGCGGGTACGGCGCTAGCGTCTCGCCTTTGCGCTTCCGATAGATCCAAACGGATTTCAACGTAGGCGCTGACGATTGAGCGGTGGTGGATTCGCCGGTACCGAAGAACAGAAATACATCGAATCCTTGGAGGATGTGCAGCAAACCTTCCGCTAACGGCGTCGGCGCCAGCTCAGCGGAGATCGGTTGCGAACCGAGTTCGGCAGAGGCGTGAATAGCGATCCGGCTTTGCTGGCCTATTTCGGCAAGGAGCCAGCTCAACGGCACATTGTTAATGCGAACGCGCAGCTGCCCGTCCTGGATCTCAATCTGCTGTGCGCCGTTTTCCATTGCGGCCAAATTGACTGGCGACGGCATGGAAGACGACATCGGCGTCTGCTCGTACGCCGGTGTGGCGATCTCTGGCCGATTCAACGTCGCCCAGTATGTGGCCGCGGTTGCGGTACCGGCAATCATAAATATAAGAGTGGCGCGCACTAACCGGCGTTGGTTCTTGTGCGACGGAGTACGTTTCTGTTGGCGTAGGAGTTCGTCTCGGCCAGTAGCAATTGGGTGTGCTGATTTATTTGCTGCCACCGGTGCATGAACGATCATGGTGTGCCCCATACGAATATCAGGACGACGAAGCGTAAATGACGGTTGCGGTTGCACCCATACAACTGAAGTCGAGTCGGACTAGAACCAAAGACCTAGCCGGAGAACCATGGCAACTTATTTAAGAAAGGGTTTTTATCCCGCGTTAAGACGGGCGAAGCTTCGGCACGTACGATCGAGTGCTTGTTTTTGGGATCATTGCCAACCCTGGCGCTGGCGGGACTGTGGTTGTCATTGCGCGGATATCAGAAGTTGCGGCCCATATATATGTGTCAAAACGTTGACACATATATATAACTGTATACACTTCGACACATGCCGCTAGTCACTCACCGCGCAAAAACGCTGAAACTCGCCCGCCGCCGCCAAGGGGTTACCGCGCGCGAGCTCGGGGCGGCGGGTGTACATCGCCAGGTGCTGACCCGGTTGGTCGAAGTGGGGGAGCTCGAGCGTGTTATTCGCGGCGTATACCGCCTGCCGGATCATCCGCTAACTGAACATCACGGTTTGGTGATGGCGAGCGCGGCGGTTCCGCATGGAGTGATCTGTTTGCTCTCCGCCCTACAGTTCCACGAGATTGGGACCCAGATTCCATCGGAGGTGTGGATTGCCATCGATCGGCGCGCGCGCCGCCCAGCGTTGAAATATCCGCCGCTGCGCATCCAGCGTTACTCGGGTGCGGCACTGAGCGAGGGTATCGAATCTCATCGCATCGAGGGGCGGACGGTTCGAGTTTACAACGCGGCTAAGACGGTCGCCGATTGCTTCAAGTATCGCAACAAGATCGGTATCGATGTGGTGCTGGAAGCGTTGCGTGAGGCTTGGCGTGCACGGCGTTTCACGATGGATGAGTTGAATCGTTATGCCCGCATCTGTCGTGTCGATCGGGTGATGCGGCCTTACCTCGAAGCGTTGGTTGCATGAGCAGCGCTCGCGACGGTCTTGCCCGCTCGGTGCAGGTGCGCCTCGCACGGCATGCGAAAACAATTGGTGTCGACCCGAACTTGATTCTCACCCGTTATGCTGTGGAACGCTTTCTCTATCGGCTCTCGCGTTCGCAACATGCCGATCGATTCGTTCTCAAGGGCGCGTTGCTCCTGTTGGTGTGGTTTGGGGACACTCTGCGTCCGACGCGCGACGCCGATCTGCTGGGTTTTGGCGATCTCTCGGATGTGGCCCTGACAAAAATCTTTACCGACGTGTGCAAGGTCGATGTCGAGCAGGACGCCATGACGTACCTCCCCGACACCGTTAGCATCGAGCCCATTCGATTTGAAGACGCCTACGGCGGACACCGAGTGAATCTACAGGCGCAACTCGGTGCAGCACGGTTGCGCATTCAGGTGGACGTCGGCATTGGTGATGTGGTGACGCCCGCTCCGACGTGGCTCGAATATCCGAGCTTGCTTGATTTGCCGCGGCCCCGGTTGCGTGCCTACACGCGCGAGACGGTGATCGCCGAGAAGCTTCACGCCATGGTGATCCTTGGTACCAGAAACAGCCGGATGAAAGACTACTTCGACCTGCACACTCTGGCGCGCGCGAGCGCATTGGATAGCGCGACGTTGGGCGAAGCGATTGCCGCGACATTTCAGCGACGTAAAACGGCGTTGCCGTTAGACGTGCCCGTTGGACTGAGTGACGAGTTCGGGCGCGACCCCACGAAACAAGCACAGTGGAAAGCGTTTGTTGGTAAGAATCGCCTCAATGTCCCGGCGCTGGATGAAGTGGTTGCAGAGATACGCCGTTTCGTGGCGGCGCCGTTGCAGTCGGCGCGACAAAAAGCCGAGAAGGCATGACACGAATTGTTGCAGTTGGCATTAGCCGGTGCGCCATTGACTGAAGTGCGAGACCTGCCTGGACACAGCACGGTCAAGATGACGGAGCGTTACGCGCATCTTGCGCCGGAGAATGTCCGCGCAGCAGTAATTAAGGATAAACACCGTGTCACGTTTTAGTCACGGTGTAGAAGTACCCGACGGTCGTGCCGTCGCGAAGCGGTGGTAAACGCTTGAGTCACAGAACGAAAATGGTGGCCGGGGGCAGAATTGAACTGCCGACACGCGGATTTTCAGTCCGCTGCTCTACCAACTGAGCTACCCGGCCTTACGGGGAGCGGCGCATTATAGAGAAGCCCTGTTTTTTTGTAAAAAACATTCACAAGCTGCATGAACCGTGGCCGGTCGGCGGCCAAAATCCGCTGTCAACCGCGAAAAACGGCCGGCGTTAAGGCAGGGACAGGCCAACCCAGGGGGATAAATCATGAAAAACCTGCCGCAATTGCTTGCCATTTTCGCTATCACTACCACAACGGCATTTCCGGCATTCGCCAACACCGGCGATCCCGGGCCTGGGATCGACCAGCGCCAATCGCAACAGCACCAGCGCATTGCCCAAGGGATTCGTTCGGGGGAACTGAATCAGCGCGAGGCGCACCGCCTGCACCAGGAGCAAAGCCAGATTCGTACCGAAGAGCGCGCGTACCGGGCCGATGGCCGCTTAACCGTGGCGGAGCGCAGGGATTTGCAGCAGGACCTCAATCAATCGAGCCGGCGCATTTATCGCCAAAAGCACGATGCGCAAGCGCGCTAACGGGGCTTAGGTCAGCGGGGTGTTGGCGACGATGATGCCGTCGGCGTCGACGTAGACGAATTCGCCGGCGTAGAACGTGACGCCGGCGAATGTGACAGCGACATTGGGCTCGCCGACGCCTTTCTTCTCGGTCTTCATCGGATGCGTGTCGAGCGCGCGCACGCCGAGCGGCATTTGATCGATCGCCGCGGAATCGCGGATGCAGCCGTAAACGACGATGCCTTCCCAGCCGTTTTTGACGGCGAGCTCGGCGAGCTGGTCGCCGACCAGGGCGCAACGCAGGCTACCGCCGCCGTCGATGACCAGCACTTTGCCGCGGCCCGGCTCGGACAATGCGGTGCGGACCAGCGAGTTGTCTTCGAATAATTTGAGCGTGACGATCTGGCCGTTAAAAGCGGTTTTGCCGCCGTAGCGTTTGAACATCGGCGTGGCGACGCGTACGCGGTCGGCGTGGGTGTCGCAGAGGTCGGCGGTGGCTAGCGTAGTGGGCATCGTGTTACCTGCTAATACCCCCACCCTAACCCTCCCCCGTAACAGCGGGGGACGGAATAGGGCGGCGGGTTTAAATTAGGTCGACGGCGGAACGTAACCTTCGGGTGGCGTGGCGCCGGCGCCGAATAAAAACTTTTCCATCTCTTGCTCGATGAGCTTGCGTGCCTTCGGGTCGAGCGGATTGAGGCGGTATTCGTTCATGATCATCGTTTGGTGGTTGAGCCATTGCTGCCACGCTGGCTTCGATACGCTTTCCCAGATGCGTTTGCCGAGCTCACCGGGGTAGGGCGGGTAGTCGAGCCCTTCCGCTTCGCGGCCGAGCTTTACGCAGTTCACCATACGGGCCATTAGCTTCTCCAACTTCACATTGATTCGTAGGCCGTCCCTAGCGTCGCGGCCGGCGCGAACGCACGTTAGGTGTGTTCGCAAAAATTCGGGCTCGCCTTCCATTCATCCAGCAACCGTTTCACCGGTGCGGCTAAGCCGCGTTCGTCCGGGCGCCGGCAGTTATACCAAACTGTTTCGCCGTCCTCTACGACTCGGGTCGCGGTTTTGAGCAACTTGGCTGGGATCGGTTCAATGTCGAGATGAAAATGGCTGAACGTGTGGCGCAATACCGGCCAGGCTGGTTGCGGGGTGATGTCGAGGCCAAGCGCCTCGCGGCACCAAGCGCGGACATTCGCAGCGGCGCATTCCGGCAGCCCCCACAAGCCGCCCCAGATACCGGCCGGCGGCCGACGCTTGAGCAACACGCGGCCCTGGGTGTCGTGGATCAGCAGCATGCGCACCGATCGCACTTTCAGCGATTTGCGTTGCGCCGTGCGCGGATACGCCGCCGGATCACCGCCGGCATAGGCAGCGCAACCCTTCTGCAACGGACACTCGTCGCACTGCGGTTGCCCGCGCCGACAAAGTGTGGCGCCGAGGTCCATGATCGCTTGCGTGTAATCGGCGACGCGCGTGCGCGGTGTGTGATATTCCGCCAGCTCCCACAAGCGCCGCTCGACCGCCGTGCCGCGCAGCGGTTCGTCGATCGCGTGATAGCGGGCGAGCACGCGCTTTACGTTGCCATCGAGAATCGCATGTCGTTCGTCGTACGCGAGACTCAAGATCGCGCCGGCGGTCGAGCGGCCGATGCCGGGCAACTCCGCCACCGCTTCGAAGTCGCGCGGAATTTCGCCGCCATGCAAACGTACCAAGGTTTGCGCCGCCCGATGCAGATTGCGCGCGCGCGCGTAGTAACCGAGCCCGGTCCACTGATGTAGCACGGCATTGGCGTCGGCGTCGGCCAGCGCCGTAATCGTCGGGAAGCGTGCGGTGAAGCGTGCGAAGTAGGGGATGACGGTCGCGACCTGTGTTTGCTGCAGCATGACTTCCGATAACCAAACGTGATACGGATCGCCGCTCAGTTTCCACGGCAGCGCCTTGCGTCCATGGCGGTCATACCAACGAAGCACGCGCGCACCGATGCGCGGCTCAGTCATGTGCCAGTTCCTCGAATTTCAACGCGCCGGTCTTCAGCGTCTCGCGAATCTCGTGCTTAATTATCCACGGGCCGATCAGCGGCGGCACATAAAACGTCGGTTCGAGCTCGGCTTCGTACTGCAACCGCGTTTGCCCATCTTCGGCGGTGATTTGCCAGCGCTCGGTCGCTTCGCGAAAGTCACTGAGCTCCGGATCGATGCGGGCGCTAATCGTGCCGTCTGCTTGCTCGGTAATATCTTTGACCTGCGTCACCGTCCGGCAGAAGAACAGCACGCACGAATGTAGTTGCAGGCGCAGCCGCAAGTTGTCCGGTGTGCGGCTGAGAATTTCGCTTTCGCGGATCGACTGGAAGTGCGTGGCGTAACTGGCGTAATCGGTAAGATGGCGCCGGAGCTTATCCGCCGGCGCCGCGAGTCGTACGTCGAAGTGCACGTGGTAGCGACCGGCCGCGTGCGTCACTTCGATAGCGAGAATCTCGGCGGCGCGAGCTTGGGGAACACCGCAGAGCATGACAACAACGGCTAATGTCCAACGGCCGTCGTGCTTATTATTGTTGTTGCTGTTGCTGCAATTTCTGTTTCCAGCGTTCAAGCTTGTCACCGAGTTTCTTTTCGAGCTTCTTCTCGACCTTCTCCTGCTTTTCTTGAACCTGACCTTTAACGATCGCGCTCAAGTCCGGCCGGAATTTTGGGGCGTTGAGCGGTCCGCTGATGATGACCGGGATGTCGCTCACACGCAGCACGTAGTTATCGAAGCTGTCGTTGACCAAGTTAATGTTACCACTGCCGGTGACATGCAAGTGCGGCCCGTCGATAACCAAATCTTTATTATCGACGATGCCGCTGTTGATCACGGCGCTCGCCTGCAGCTTAGAAAACGGCGTTTTATCGCTCTTCACCGGCGATAGTTCGGACAGCGAGCCCAATAAGCCCTGCGCGATTCCGCCCGGACGGTCTTTAATCTCTTTGATCTTCGCTTCGATCTTACCGATATCGATACCTTCGATAGTGCCGTCCTTAATGGTCGCCGCGACCGAGCCGGCCAACGTTTTCTTGATCGCCGCCGCGTCCAAGCCTTGCCCGGACAGCACGAGTTTGATGTCGGCGACGCCGCTGAAATTTTGGAAGAGGTCGGCGTCTTTGAGAAACGGCCCGAGCTGAACGCCGGTCAGCTTTTCATCGAAACCAAAATGCGGCGTACTGCCGGCGGCGTCGATGGTAGTGCGGCCGTCGTAACTGCCGTTATAAAGCTTGGCCGAATACGGTCCGAGCACGATATGGCCGTCCTTCGCCGCCACCTTCAGCGTAATCGCTTGGCTGCGAATGCCGAACGCTTTGAGTTGTTGGATGCGGAATTGTCCGTCGGCATCGGCATCGCGCAACAACGCCAGCGGAATGACGACCGCCTTGGCGTTCTCGGTTTTGTCGTTGTTAGTCTTGCCGTCGGTTGTCGACGCCGGCGGTAGATAGCGATCGATGTCGATCGTATCGATTGCGAGATCGAAGCGGTAACTCGGCTTCGGTGTTTTCGGTAACGCGAACTTGCCGGTTAGGTGGCTCTCGTCGAGCGTCAGCTTCAGGTCGGAGATCGTCAGCGACTGCGGGTTCGATTCGAGCTGCGCCGCCAGCCCGACGCGTTGCAACGCTTTCGGATCGGCCGGGGTATACGGCAGGTTCAATTCCTTTAATAGGGGTTGCAGCGCGAACATCGGTATGTCGATGCGGCCGTTCAACGCCGGCGCATGCAACACGTCTTTGCCGTGCAGCGCCGCGTTCAGCCGTAAGTCGCCGAGCGCTAGCTTGAGCTCGGGAACGTCGAGCACTTCGGTTTCCGCATTGAGGTGCAGCCGCGCATCGAGCGACACGCGCTTGTGCACCGGCGGTTTGCCGCTTTCTAAATCGAACGCCAAGTGCAGCGGTGCCGGCGCATCGCCGAGCAAGTTCCCGCTCGTGAGCTCGACGCGGCGTAACGCATAGTTACTGCCACTGACGCGGTCGCGCCAGGTAAATTCTGAATTCTTCACTTCGAAATGGTTGATGGTGAATACCGCCAATGCCGCCCCGGCATTCGGCGCCGATGGCGTGGGTGTCGGCGCCGGTTGTTCGGTTTTCTTCGCCGCCGCCAAATCCTGCCAATTGTTGCGGCCATCGGCGGCACGTTCGAGATGCAGCGCTAACCCATCGAATCGAATCGTGTCGACCACGACTTGCTTGTGCAGCAGTGGCCAGATCTCGACGGAAATGTTCGCACTATCGATACGCGCAAACGGCTCCGGCCCGAAGCCCTTCGCATTCGCCAGCTCGAGTTTCTCGGTGCCCACCCCAAGCGGCAAGAACGACAACCGCAGCGGCCCGTCGATCTTGAGATCGCGGCCGGTTTTCGTTTTAACCGCCTGAATAATGTCGTCGCGGTAACGATTGGGGTCGACAAAAATCATCAACGCCACAACTGCCAATAACACCAGGCCGACGAGGATGCCGAGCACGATCGCAACGACTTTGAGTGGTTTCTTCAAGAGTGGGCCTATCGAGGTTGGAGCGGGTGATGGGAATCGAACCCACGTCTAAAGCTTGGGAAGCTTTCGTTCTACCATTGAACTACACCCGCGAAGACAGAGTAAAACTAGTTTTTAGTGTAGCGGTGGTAGAAATTTGACACAACTCATTGCTTATTGCGTGGTACACCTGCACCACTTTCTCGCCATTTATCGCCACGACTCGGGGGCATGCATGATATAGCCATCAAACAGCCGCCCGCCGCTCGGACGCAGGACGTCCTCACAAAGCCGAATAACCTTTGTCGCGTTGCCTTCTTCAAAAATCGCCCGAAACGCTTCGCCGAAGATCTCAGCAAAATCCGTTGAAACAGAACATAAACGGCGCGGAATCGATTTACCTCGCGCGGACCACAACTGTTGGGATCGAAGGTAGTGGTCCGCCAACAACGGATGAAGTCTCGCCGCACTCGCTATCAATTCGTCTCGCGAACGGGGTGCGCGCATATCGTCCACTAGGTCGGTAATAACGTATCGGGAAGTCTGTCTCTCTTTTTCGCCCCACAGCGGTGGTCCTGCATCAATAACGGTATCTGCTAGTTGCTTCAGCGACACTGATAATTCGTTACATTGAAGAAGTTCCAGCCCTTCCTTGACCATCATTGCTAGCGACGGTACCCCGGTGGGTCGATCCACCTCGTAGAAAAAGTAGCGAAGCGTTTGCGGGTCGTGCACAAAAGCTTCGACCGGCCACCCGCCAAAGACAAACGATTCCCGATAGGCTTGCGGCAACGTGTCGAAAATGACGACCAGATCGAGATCGGATGTCTCTGTGTGATCCCCTCTGACTACGGAACCGGCCAGAAAGGCTGCGCGGGCTTTCGGATATTTATTCGCAAGGATTTTGGTTGCTGTAGCTTGAGGTTCTTTCTTCGTCATTACCGGCAATCGCGTTAGCGCTGTTAAAGAACGGTATAACGAAAAGCTTGGAAGGTCGAGAAGCCCGTGTCGATGCTGGTACATCCGCCTCTGGCGTTTCTACAAACTGGATGTTTCAGCTAACACCGATAAGGCGACAGATTTATTGTGCGAAAACTAAAGGGATCACAAAGTGGAATGGTACTGCCTTAAGCAAAAGCCGAAGCGTATCCACCGACGATACGCCCTCTCCCGCAAGGGGAGAGGGAACGCTGCTGTTATGGCGGCGAATCTATTATCGCCAACGCGCAGAGTGCTGCAGGCAGAAGTGGCCCCACAAATTAAGACAACCCGATAAGTGAAGTTTCTGCTCCAATAACCGAGGCCGCAAGGCTTCATCATCCGGAGCACGAACAATGAGAAGACCCCGAAGAAACCACACCGCCGCCTTCAAAGCCAAGGTCG
>JACQFZ010000066.1 GCA_016199745.1 Gammaproteobacteria bacterium | reverse complement strand
GTCTGGCTCAGCCCAGGGAGGGGCTGTGCCAGACATAGTTGGTCGCCAAAAGTGAGAAGCGGAGGATGTCTTTGCGCCACCCCGGGGGGTGCTTCTCTTTGGTTACTTTCTCTTGCACCAGCAAGAGAAAGTAACCCTGGGTGCGGGGCGGAGCATCCCGCTGATTATATTTATTACATCGACCAGCATCGCCCTCGTAAGAGGGCGATTCAACTACTCCCCCAACTCATCCGCCAACTTCTGCGCCTGCGCAAAATCCAACGAACCTTCATAAATCGCACGACCGGTGATCGCACCGACAATCCCAACATCCACCACCGCACTCAACTTACGGATATCGTCGAGATTAGTAATCCCACCAGAAGCAATCACGGGAATGGAAATAGCGTTGGCCAACTTGACGGTCGCATCAACATTCACGCCATTCATCATGCCGTCGCGGCCAATGTCGGTGTAGATGATTGCTTCCACGCCGTCGTTCTGGAAATGCTGAGCAAGATCGACGACGTCATGGCCGGATAGCTTCGACCAACCGTCGATCGCCACCTTGCCATCCTTCGCATCGAGACCGACGATGATGTGACCGGGAAATTCGGCACAGACGTCGCTAACGAAGTGCGGCGCATTCACCGCCTTCGTGCCGAGGATCACGTAACGTACGCCGAGATCAAGATAAGCCTGGATCGTCTCTTCATCGCGGATACCGCCGCCGACCTGGATCGGCAAATCAGGAAACGCACGCGCGATCGCCGCGACCGCGTCGGCGTTCACCGGCTTACCGGCGATGGCGCCGTTCAAATCGACGATGTGCAAACGCCGTGCACCGGCCTCGACCCAACGACGC
Source organism: Gammaproteobacteria bacterium (assembly GCA_016199745.1). NCBI lineage: Bacteria > Pseudomonadati > Pseudomonadota > Gammaproteobacteria > Gammaproteobacteria bacterium. The sequence continues at coordinate 28,449 of JACQFZ010000066.1, read as the reverse complement.
GCGGTCGCCACCGGATCGTCGGAAAACACCGTTTCGTCGTCCATGCGGCCCTGACGCAGGCGCACACATTTGCCGTCCTTAAGATCGATCGCTGGGATAACAAGCAGAGACATGAGAGAAGTCGCTTTTAGTTGGATTTCTTGATCAGCTATCGCCGGGGCAACCCTCAGGCGCTTCCGTCCCAGGCAATAAAATTCGCCAAGAGTTGTAAGCCGGCCTGCTGACTTTTTTCCGGATGGAATTGCACCGCGAAAATGTTCTCACGGGTCGCGGCCGAGGTAAACCGGTGACCGTAGTCGGTCGAACCGGCAACATCGGTGACATCGGCCGACTCGGCGTAAAAGCTATGCACGAAATAAAAGCGCGTGTCCTGGGCGATACCGCGCCACAGCGAATGCGGACGCTCCTGGCGCACCTGGTTCCAACCCATGTGCGGCACCTTGAACCTGGTGCCGACGGCCGGTGGATCGAAGCGACGCACACAACCACGCAGTGCCGCCAGGCCCGGCGTGCCACCGTCTTCTTCGCTGGACTCGTACAACGCCTGCAGACCGAGGCAAATGCCGAGGAACGGCTTGCTGCGTAACGCTTCCGTCACGGCGGCGCGCAAACCGGCTTCATCAAGTGCACGCATACAACTGCCAATCGCGCCCTGTCCCGGGAAAATGATGCGATCCGCTTTTCTTATACCTTCAGCAGTATTCACAATCCGCACGCGCGCTTTTCTCGGAGCCACACACCTAACTGCGCTAACTAATTTTTCTGGTAGTGGTTTGCGCAGCAACCATCGCACGTAAGGAGGAAAAGACATGTACTCGGCCGCTTTACCGACAGAGCGTAGATTGCCCATTCCGTAGTCAATAATGGCGACGTTGGTCATACAAATTGTCATTAATACCCCCACCCTAACCCTCCCCCGCTACGCGAGGGAGGGAACAATGACGGTGGCGGTTAGAGGCTGCCTTTGGTTGAAGGAATCGTATTACCGACGCGTGGGTCGAGTTCGAGCGACACACGCAGCGCGCGACCGAATGCCTTGAAGATAGTCTCGGCGACGTGATGGGCGTTCTTGCCGCGCAGGCAATCGATGTGCAGCGTCACCAACGCGTGGTTGACGAAACCCTGGAAGAATTCGTGGAACAGATCGACATCGAAGTCGTGGATGCGGGCGCGCGGATACTCGACGCGATACTCGAGCCCAGGCCGGCCGGAGAAATCGACCACCACGCGCGACAGTGCCTCGTCGAGCGGCACGTAAGCATGGCCGTAACGACGGATACCGCGCTTGTCGCCGACCGCCTTGCTGAACGCCTGCCCGAGAGTGATACCGATGTCTTCGACGGTGTGATGCGCGTCGATATGCAAATCGCCGCGCGCTTCGACCGTGAGGTCGATCAGGCCGTGTCGCGCCACTTGATCGAGCATGTGCTCGAGAAACGGTAGGCCGGTGTTGAAACGCGATGTGCCGTTGCCGTCGAGGTTGACGGACACGGTGATTTGAGTTTCTTTGGTCTCGCGGGAGACGCTGGCGATACGGTCAGACACGGGTAGTTCCAAGGGATTTACTAAAAAATGGTATCACAACAAACCGGTGAGCGCGGTCACGAATGCCCTATTCTCCGTCGGCGAGCCGACGGTTACACGCAGGCAACCCGCGAGCGCACCGCCGGACGGGTCGAGATTCTTGATCAGTATGCCGGCTTGGCGCAGGCCGGCGTGGATCTCGCCCGCGGGCCGTGTGCGTGGGCGAAACAGCAGAAAATTCGCCCGGCTCGGCCAGACATCCACTCCCGGCAAACGTTCCAACGCCTGTTGCAGTAACGCCCGTTCGGCGCGGATTTGCGCGCATTGTTGATCGAATGCGGCGCGGTGCGTCAAAGCGAACTCGGCGCTCGCCTGCGTCAGGGCGTTGATATTGTACGGCAGGCGCACCTTATCGAGCTCGGCGATCCACTTCGGATCGCCAGCGAGCACGCCGAGCCGCAAGCCGGCGAGACCTTGCTTCGACAGCGTGCGCATCACCAGCAAGTTGTCGTACTTCCCCAGTCGATCCATGAAGCTAGCTTCGGCGAAGGCATGATAGGCCTCGTCGACGATAACCAACCCGGGCGCGGCGTTAAGGATGGCGTCGATATCGGCGGCGTCGAATAGATTGCCGGTCGGATTGTTCGGGTAAGAAAGAAAAATGACAGCAGGTTGATGCTGCGTGATCGCCGCCAACATCGCCGCGCGATCGAGCGCGAAGTTTTGTGGCAGCGGTACGCCGATGAATTTCATGCCGACGAACGTCGCCGTCATTTGATACATCACGAACGTCGGCGTCGGCGCCAATACCACCGCACCGGGACGCGCGAGCGCGAGCAAAATGATCTGGATAAGCTCATCGGAACCGTTGCCGAGCAACAGCGTCGCCGGCGCCGGCACCGCCAGTGCGTCGCGCAACCGTGCGGTCAATGCTACTGCGCCGGGATCAGGGTAACGATTCACTTCGACCGCACGCAACACGTCTTGCCAACCGGCGCGCAACTCCTCCGGCCAGCCATACGGATTCTCCATCGCGTCGAGCTTGATCAGGCCGCGGGCGTCGGCGACGTGATAAGCCTTGAGCGCGCGGATCTCCGGGCGGATCAAAGCAGCGAGTCGTTTGTCGATTGGGTTGGTCATAATTGAGACACGTGGGCAGAAAAACGCTGCCCACCCTGCATGATCTTAATCGTTATCTTTGATCCGATACTCTGCCGAACGCGCGTGCGCCGTCAGACCTTCGCTGTGCGCGAGCGTCGCCGCGATCTTGCTCAAGCGCGACGCCGCTTCCGGCGGGCACATGATGATGCTCGTGCGCTTTTGAAAATCGTACACGCCGAGCGGCGACGAGAAACGCGCGGTGCCGGATGTCGGCAACACATGGTTCGGACCGGCGCAGTAATCGCCGATAGCTTCGGGTGTATAGCGACCGAAGAAGATGGCACCGGCGTGGCGAATGCGCGGCCCGAGATCGAGCGCGTTTTCGATCGCGAGTTCGAGATGCTCGGGAGCGATACGATTGATGAGCGCGACCGCCTCGTCAGTGTCGCCCACGGTGATAAGCGCGCTGCGACGTTCGAGCGCCTTACTGATGATTTCGACGCGCGCCATAGCCGGCAACAATTGCGCGATCGCCTGCATCACGCGCGCCGCGTATACCGCGTCCCAGGTGATCAAAATCGCCTGCGCGTCTTCGTCGTGCTCGGCTTGCGAAAACAAATCCATCGCGACCCATGCCGGATCGGTGCTGCTGTCGGCGACGACGACCACTTCGGACGGGCCGGCGATCATGTCGATCGCGACTTGACCGAACACTTGGCGCTTGGCTTGGGCGACGTAGGCATTTCCCGGTCCGACGATCTTATCGACTTGCGGGATCGTCGCCGTACCATACGCCAGCGCACCAACCGCTTGCGCGCCGCCGATCGTAAAAACACGATCGACGCCGGCGATTGCCGCGGCAGCCAACACCATATCGTTCAACTCGCCGGCGGGGGCCGGCACGGTCATGATCAGCTCGCCGACACCGGCGACCTTAGCCGGGATGGCATTCATCAACACCGACGACGGATAAGCCGCGCGCCCACCGGGAACGTACAGGCCGACGCGATCGAGCGCCGTTACCTGTTGGCCGAGCAAGGTGCCGTCGGCATCGCGATAATTCCAAGATTCGATCTTCTGTTTTTCGTGATACTCGCGAATACGCGCGGCGGCGACGATTAACGCGCTGCGTCGATCGTTCGACACCGACGCCTGCGCCAACTCGAGGCGCTCGCGCTTGATCTCGAGCGCTGCCATCGATGGCGCCGGATGCCGGTCGAAGTGTTGCGTGTAATCGAGTACGGCGGCGTCGCCGCGCGTGCGCACATCGGCCAGGATAGCGGCGACGGTGGCGGCGATTTTCGGATCTTCAGTAGCACCACGGTCGAGCAGCTTGGCAAATGCCGGCTCGAAGCCGGCGTCGCGCGTGTTCAACAATGGGATGCGCGGCGCCGTCACTAACCCACCGCCTGCTGCAACTTGTCGATGATGCTCTGCAACGGCCCACGCTTCATCTTCATAGCGGCACGGTTAGCGACCAACCAGGCGCTGATATCGGCGATGTGCTCGACTTCCGCCAGGTTGTTCTGTTTCAGTGTTTGCCCGGTACTAACGAGGTCGACGATGCGATCGGACAAGCCTACCAACGGCGCCAACTCCATCGAGCCGTACAGCTTGATGATCTCGGTCTGTATGCCTTTGGCGGCGAAATGGCGCTGCGTGATTTTCGGATATTTAGTGGCGACACGCACACGCGTCCAGGTGCTCGGATCGTCGCGCGTCGCCATATTCGCCGGCTCGGCCACGCTCAAGCGACAGCGCCCGATCTTGAGGTCGAGCAATTCGTACAAGCCGTCGCCGTCGTACTCCATCAATACGTCCTTGCCGGCGATACCCAGATCGGCCGCGCCGAATTGGACGTACGTCGGCACATCCTGCGCGCGGATGACGATGATCTTTACGTCGTCGCGGCTGGTGTCGATGACCAGCTTGCGGCTCTTCAGCGGATCTTCGAGCGGCGTGATGCCGGCTTGCGCCAATAGCGGCAGACTCTCTTCGAGGATACGGCCTTTGGACAAAGCGATGTTGATGATCGCGGACATGTCAACCGGCCTGCTTGCTCGGCGTTGCCAGCGACGGTGCCTTATGTAAATCGACGGCGGCAGTCTTCGGCCCGGGCACGCGGCGAATGCGCGCTCCGAGTTGCGACAGCTTCTCTTCGATCTGCTCGTAACCGCGATCGATGTGATAGATGCGATCGATGACGGTCTCGTTCTGCGCCACCAAGCCGGCGAGCGCAAGACTCGCCGAAGCGCGCAGATCGGTCGCCATCACCGGCGCGCCGGTGAGATGCGGCACGCCGCGCACGACCGCGGTGTTGCCCTTGATGTCGATATCGGCGCCCATGCGCTGCAACTCTTGCGCGTGCATGAAGCGGTTTTCGAAGATGGTCTCGGTGATGGTGCTGGAGCCGTCGGCGATGGCGTTCATCGCCACGAACTGCGCTTGCATGTCGGTCGGGAACGCCGGATACGGCGCGGTGCTGATGCTGACCGCCTGCGGCCGGCGGCCGGTCATGTTCAACCGGATCCAATCCGGACCGGTTTCGATCTCAGCACCGGTCTCGTGCAACTTATCGAGCACCGATACCAGCAATTCCGGCCGCGTGTCGCGCAACCGCACATCGCCGCCGGTAATGGCGCCGGCGACCAGATACGTGCCGCTTTCGATGCGATCAGGGATCACACTGTGATAGCCGCCGTGCAATTTTTTGACGCCTTCGATGGTGATCTCGGGCGTACCGGCGCCGGCGATCTTCGCGCCCATCGTGATCAAGCAATTCGCCAAGTCGACGACCTCGGGCTCGCGCGCGGCGTTCTCGATCACCGTCACACCGTCGGCCAGCGCCGCCGCCATCATTAGGTTCTCGGTGCCGGTGACAGACACGAGGTCCATGAAAACGCGTGCGCCCTGCAAACGCTTGGCCTTGGCGCGGATGTAACCGCCTTCGAGCGAAATCTCGGCACCCATCGCCTGCAGGCCTTTGACGTGCAGATTGATCGGCCGCGAGCCGATAGCGCAACCGCCCGGCATCGATACCTCGGCCTCGCCGAAGCGCGCCAGCAACGGACCCAACACCAGAATCGATGCGCGCATGGTCTTCACCAGCTCATACGGCGCGCACAACGACGTCACTTTATTGGCGTTCGCTTCGATCATCATTTTTTCCGCTACCACCAGACGAACGCCCATGCGGCCGAGCAGTTCCATGGTCGTCGTGATGTCCTGTAAGTGCGGCATGTTGCCGATGCACAGGGTTTCGTCGGTCAACAACGACGCGACCAAAATCGGCAGTGCGGCGTTCTTTGCACCGGAAATGCGGACATCGCCGCGCAGTGGAATGCCACCGTTGATGAGCAATCTATCCATTCGAGTTTTTCACCGTCACCAAGAAAAAAGGTCGAGGAGCTTTTTTCGGGAACCTAATAAAAACAGGGCCGCCGATCTCGGCAGCCCTGTTGCGTGCGCTAAGCGTCGGCAGTTTTATCCTTGTGCCTTGCCGACCAATTTTTGCAGCTCTCCCTTTTGGTAGAGCTCGGTCATGATGTCGCAGCCGCCGACCAATTCACCGTCGACGTACAGCTGCGGAAACGTCGGCCAGTTGGAAAATTCCTTCAATCCCTGACGCACTTCCGCATCGGCCAGCACGTCGAAGGTCGAGAACTTAGCGCCGGCGGCATTGAGCAGCTGCACCGCCTTGGCCGAGAAGCCGCACATCGGCGACTGCGGGTTGCCCTTCATATAAAGAACGATTTTGTCGGAAGCGAGCTGCTGCCGAATTTTGTCTTGAACACTCATTACTACACCTCATCACCTAAAATCCGGCCCCGTAGGGCGGGAGAAATTGTTTGGATTACTCGCTCTGCGTCTGATATTCCTCAGGCGTCAGAGTCCGCAGGGATAATGCATGGATGTCGGCGCGCATCTTGTCGCCCAGGACGGCGTACACCATGCGATGCTGTTGCAACATGCTTTTGCCGGCGAATTCTTTGGCGACGATCAAGGCCTCGAAATGATGGCCGTCACCGTCGACTTCGACCCGGGCGCCGGGCATGCCGCGCTCGATCCACTCTTTAATATCAGTTGGTAGCACCATAAGAACTAAATTATCGGGCCAGACGCGGGGATGCAAGGCCGGGGACTATAAATGGGGCTGTTTCGGGATATTTCTAGTCGCGCAGCCGGTAGCCGGTCTTGAGCATCAGCAAGCTAATGCCGCTCAGCGCCGCCAGGAAGCCGCCAACGACCGCCAGGCTAAGCGCTGGATTTACGTCGTGAACCCCGAAAAAACCGTAGCGAAAGCCGTCGATCATGTAGAAGAACGGGTTTAAGTGCGACAACACCCGCCAAAACTCAGGCAAGCCATGGATCGAGTAGAACACCCCGCTCAAAAACGACAGCGGCAGGATGATGAAATTCTGGAAGCCGGCCAGCTGATCGAACTTGATCGCCCAGATACCGGCGATCATGCCGAGCGTACCCGAAACCGCCGCGCCGAGGACGGCGAACGCCAACACTATTAACGGATGCGACACCGACACCGGCACGAACAGCAAAGCGACCAACCATACCCCAAGACCGACCATCAGCCCGCGCACTACCGCCGCGGCGACGAACGCCGTGAAGAATTCGACATGCGACAACGGCGCCAACAGCATGAAGACGATATTGCCCGTCACTTTCGATTGAATCAGGCTCGACGAGCTGTTGGCGAAGGCGTTTTGAATCGTCGACATCATGACCAGTCCCGGCACCAGAAACGCGGTGTAAGTGATCCCCGGAAACACATCGAACCGGCCCGACATTGCCTGGCCGAACACCATCAGGTACAGCAACGCCGTCACGATCGGCGCCGCCAGTGTCTGCGTCAGCACTTTGATAAAGCGCAACACTTCTTTGTAGAACAACGTGTAAACGCCGCGCCACTTCATTGCGAGCCGCCGCGGGTAAGCTCGACAAACACGTCTTCGAGATCAGCTTCCTCGATGGCGATGTCGGTAATTACTACACCTTGACTCCGCAACGCGTCGAGCACGGCGATGATCGAGTCGCCGTCTTTCGTCAGCTCGAGCTCGATATGTTTGCCGTCGAGGCGCCGCAGCTTGGAAGCAAGCGCCGTTGGCGCTTCACTGAGCGGCTGCTCGGTGGTCAGCGACAACCGCAACGTGCGGCCGATACCACGCGCCAGCAGTCGATCCTTGGTATCGAGCGCCACGACTTCGCCGCGGTTGAGAATGGCGATACGGTCGCACAACGCCTCGGCCTCTTCCAGGTAATGCGTCGTCAAAATGATCGTGCGGCCTTGCGCGTGCAGCTGGCGCACGAATTTCCACAACGTTTTGCGCAGCTCGACGTCGACACCGGCGGTCGGCTCATCAAGCACAACGACTTCCGGTTTGTGCACCAACGCTTGCGCGATCATGACGCGCCGCTTCATGCCGCCCGACAGCGCGCGCATGTTGGCGTCGGCTTTGTCGGTCAGCATCAACGCCGCCAGCAACTCATCGATCCAGTCGTCGGCATCGCGACCCAAACCGAAATAACCGGCCTGGATTTGCAATACTTCGCGTACCGTGAAGAACGGATCGAATACGACTTCCTGCGGGACGACGCCGAGATGGCGGCGGGTACGGCGGTAGTCGGCAACTACATCGTGGCCGAGCACCTGCACCGAACCGGCGTTAAAACGCGTCAGGCCGGCAATAATGCTAATGAGTGTGGATTTGCCGGCGCCGTTCGGACCGAGCAGACCGAAAAACTCGCCACGTTCGACCGCGAGATCAATGCCTTTGAGAGCGTGGACCTTCGAGTAATGCTTATGCAGTGCAGAAATTGAAATTGCCGGAGACATCGTGGCTTTGTACTACGCGAGCCATGGCTTTAGCAACTAGTCCGCTCTGCCGACAATTGTTGTGCTCAATCCAGTAAATATTCAATGACGGGCGTTATCGGCACAGGTGCGCTCGTTTCCGGCATGTTGCAAACATCGTGTTCCAACGGCGAGAGATATGGATAAGGATCAATGCCAGCTTGGTAATTACCATCCGGGTAGATGGAATAATGGAGGTGATCTACCCGGCCATCGTTGGTGTTGCAGCACGCGTATTGGCCAGGATAGGAACACTTGCTTGCCGAGTAGCCGGTATTGCCGACTGTGCCGATAAGCTGTCCGGCAATTACGTTTGCACCCGGGGCAATACCGGCGGCGATGCCGTTGAGATGCGTATAGAAATAATACCAACCGTTGCTCGCGCGTATCGTGACCTTGTTAGCACCGTCACAAGCCGTCCCCGTCTAACCGCTTCCTTGTACGACACCGGCCGTCGTTGCTATGACCGGCGTACCTTTGGCGGCCATGATGTCGTTTCCCAAGTGGCTGCCGGCACGGAAATCGCTGTCGGACCCTTCGTTGTTGCAAGTAAACGGACCCGACACGCCCCAACCATGCTGATGCGGACCAAGCACCGGATAGTACGAGGCACTGGGAGAACCGCTGGTGGCATAGAGCGTTAGCGGCGTTGCTAGGAGCACAACGAGACAAAGTAGACGTCGCATAATATTGCTCTCCAACCGATATCTTTTGCCCCGCGGGATTATTTTTATTTTCATGATGTTCTGCTGACGTCGTATGTCGTCTAACCGGGCCGCTGCAAATTGCCGTTAGGCGATCGCCACTATATTCCTCGCTTTTGCCTGTTCGTCTGATTCGCGATACTCGGCTATTGGCGATGACGTTTCTATGTCTTGCACCAGTGTTGTGTCGGTCGCACTGGTATCGGTCTCTTCCGTACCGCACCGTATGATCCAAACCGATACCAGCAGCGCCAGCCCAATCGAGATAATCGACCACGTTATCGGCTTTTTCAAAACCCTCATCAACCTCGATCTCCTCAGTGCTCGACATGACGTCGGCGAACCGCCGATGTCATGCGCAGAATTAGCAGCGGCGCGAGCAGTGTGAGGTCGTTGGCGCCGGGTTTCTATCTATACGAAAGCATGTACGTACAGCGATGGGAGGCGCGGCTACCGAAGCGATCAAGGCGAAGTACGAAGCCGAAATCCATAATCTCGACCCTCGTAGTAGAGCGTCTGACTGCGAACATGGCTGAGGATTTTGTCGATCGGCGAATACCAGCTGCGTTCGGTCCCTGCCGGGTTGGTCGGGCACGGACCGGAAGCCTCGGTGCCACCGGATAAGATGCCGTACGCCTGGCCATCGATCTCGCTGAACAGCGGCCCACCGCTGTCGCCCTTGCGGGTACAGATATTAGTGACGATACCGCCGTTTTTGCTCTTCACTTCGCCGCAGTACGTGCCCGGATGCGAGCTATAGCCGGAGGCATAACCAGAATCGCTCGAGTTGTCGCCGGCACCGGTACCGCAGACGACCCAACCCAAGCCGATCTGCGCATACGTGTAGTACCCACGAATCGAAAACGTCCCGTCGACACAACCTTGCCAAGTCGATGACGATCCCCAGCACCAAGAATCGACTTGATTCTTCGCGTACGAACCGGACCAATAGTTGTAATCCAGATACGGCTGAATCGAGTAATCGTAGGGATAGGTGCTGGAATCCCCGGTGGGACCGTTCTCGAAGTTGTATACCTCGTAGGCGACCGGATGGAAGCTCGCCGAATACGTGTAGGTCTGGCCGACTTTATACGAGCCGGTCATGCAATGACCGGCCGTCATGATGTAGTTCCAGCCACGACTGGTATCGTACATGTTGAAGCCGTTGGTGCACTGACCCCACCAAGCGTTCAAATTTTCGCCGACCGGCGCCGCTTGATTGCGGAACACATTGAGCCGCATGCCACCGCGCATCGGCGGTGCGCAGGTGCGCGGGTCACAACCGGCGGCAACCGGCGAATCTCTATGCCCGCCGGCGACTAGCTGTTTGACCGCTGCCCGGCCGCCTTCAGCCGCCACTGCCGCGGCGATTTTAGTGTCCGGTTTTAATACCTTGTCGTGCGCCGCTGCCAGCTCTTTGCCGGCGATGCCGCGGCCGGCGTCTTCGGCGCCGGCACGCTGAAACACGCCGACAATGTTATTCGGAACGTCGATCGCTAACTCGACGACGCGGATCTTCGGATTCTTGTTCGTGTTAATTTTTTTCTCGAGCCGCTGCTCGGTCTCTTGTAACTGCTTGAACGACCAGCGCGCCTTGACCGCCTGCATCGAGTCATGATCCGGCAAACCCTGCAACAACGCGGCGACACGTTCCGGTCGCGTCGACAAAATTTTCAGCACACCGCCGTTCGCCTGGTCGATCCACATGCCGGCATACTCGTCGACCAACATGCGCGCGAACCAGTCGTGCATTTGCGGGGCGATACGCTGCAGTTCAAGCCGCCGCATCGCCTCGGCCTGTGGAATACCGTAAACCTCCATGAGATAGCCGACAGAACCGACAACGTCCGCGGCCTTCAGGAGTTCGCCGTCCGGTACCGGCAGTATTTCTTCGGCCGATACCGGCAACGATCCAACGACACCGATAGCCGCGATCAACGCGACCAGCGCGCGCAGATACCAACGTCGGCAAATCTTTGTGCGAACGACAAGCGCACTATGACAAGCACGCACTATCGCCGTAACTCGGGGTGTCGACCTATTTCGTTCCATCACCACTTCTCCGGAGGATCAGGTTATGCGAGAGCGCTCGCCTACCAATCCTCTCGCTAAACAGCCCGAGGTTATCATGCTCAACGTCTATTGGCCCCGCTGCTATCTATACGAACGTGCGATAGCCGCTGACGAGCGCGACAAATCGCTGCGTTTACGGACACCGCATGGTCCACGACTGGTCCAACGCCTCGCCGCATTCCGCTAGCTGCATACCGGTGCCATTGACGACACCCGTCAGCGAGGTAGCGGTTGTATCGAGACACAAATTGCCACGAAGATTTCTGATTCGATAAAAGTCGTCGCGATACCATTTCTGGTTGTCGCCACCGTGAGCATGAATCACGGTAACGATCCTTTAGTCACACGACAGCCATCCTAAAAAAATGGCGCAACATTCAGCGCCATCGCACTAATACAGTTATTGCGGCGGCACCGAGCCGGATGCCGGACATTCAGGCACACCCGGCCACGGATGGGTCTTGGCCGACACATCGGCGGCCGCCATAAAGCCCCACGCCTCGCGGCGCTCGTACGGCGGTTCGGAACGATCGCCCAAGCTGTAATACCACACGTCGTTACCGCCTTTGTGCTTGGCACCACGTCGATAACAAACAAACCAACTTCGTGTTGTGTCCATCGTTGCCGTCTTGATACGGTAGTCGGCATCCATATACAGGGGTGCATTGGCGTGGTTGCTGCACCACCAAAGCGTGGTCCAGCTCCAACCGGTATTGGGATCGTGCCGATATTGTCCCGACTTCGAGGTACATGTTCCCTGGTTATGATGAGTAGAAGATGCGGCCTGTGCCGGCGGCGCTCCGACTAACGTTACCGAAGTACTAAGAACGAGCAGCCCGATGGCGGCCCAAAGATTGGCGTTAAGCGGTGTGTGCTTCATGGCTCCTGTGCTCCTATCAATTTTTCTTAGAGACGGTAACAAAATGAACGTTGGCACGTTAACTCCCTCCCCCTCAGGGGGAGGGGACGGTTACGTTGAAGCTATTTCATTTTGTTACCGTCTCTTAATCTTCCAGCATGAACACGAACTTGCGGGGCAACGCTAAGCGACATCCGCCGACAAGGCAACGTTACACGCCGCCGCATGGCGGTGCCGATCTACCCTTGTTCAGGTAGTCTTTGCGGCGACAATAAGGTCTCTAGGCAGGATTACCATGCCCAATCCCACCAGGACGCACCGCCGCCAACGCCCATTGAACAATTCCGCTGGCCGAAACACTCGGTAATTGCCAGCGGTGCAAACTCACACACAAGACTTCGCGCCGCTGGCGGCAACGCTGGTACGCAAAGTTTTTTCAGTGTACCTCGTATTCGCTGTGGTGCTGACGCTGCTACAAGTTAGCGTGGAATACCGCGATACCTATTCGGCCGTGCGTGATGAGCTCGATTCTACCCTGCGCGCATTCGAACCGGGGCTGACCAACGCCGTTTGGAACTACCAGCAGTATATGGTCTCTTCCATCGCCGCTGGCATGGTAAACGGCGGCGCGATTACCGCGGTCGATATCGGCGATAGCGCCGACCACCTACGCGTGACGATGTCGCAAGGTGGCAACCGGTTCGATCCGCAAGGTATCTCTAAGCACATCGATTTATTTCATACCGATGACCGCGGCATACGCCAACGAATTGGATTTGTCTCGCTGTATTCGAGTCATGACATCGTCATCGAGCGCGTCAAATTCGGCGTCTTGCTCATCATCATCAGTTCGGTCATTAAAACCATCGGGTTGTGGTTGATCATTGTTTTCTTCGCTAACCGATTACTGGCGCGGCCGCTGCGGCGCTTCACCGAGCAAATCGGCTCGTTCGATCTCGCAAGCGCGACCAAGGCGCCGGTGGTAGATCTCGGATCGACGCCGAGCGAAGAATTGGTTTACCTGCGCGACACCTTTACCGATCTCACCGAACGGGCGGTCGCCAACAAACAGCTGGTTATCCAAAAACAAGCCGCCGAGGCAGCCAACTTGGCGAAGTCGCGTTTTCTCGCCGCCGCTAGTCATGATTTGCGGCAGCCAATGCATGCGCTGACGCTCTACCTCGGCACACTCACCAGTTTTGACCTACCGAACCAAGCGCGCACATTGCTGGCAAAAACGCGTCAATGTGCGCACAGCATGGACGAGATGTTCCGCGATTTGCTCGACATGTCGCGGCTGGACGCGGCCGCCTTGCAACCGGAGATAAACAATTTTCCGGTGGCACCGATCCTCGAGCGCATTCGCGTACAGTTCGAGCCCGAGGCACAGGCCAAAGGACTGGAACTGCGCGTGGCGCCATGCTCCGCCTGGGCTGTTAGCGATCCGGCAATGGTCGAACGCATGCTGCGTAATTTGGTCTGTAACGCCGTGCGCTATACCGAACGCGGTCGGATTCTGGTCGGCGGCCGGCGCGGTCAAGCCACACTGCGGTTGGCGGTCTTCGATACCGGCCCAGGGATCCCGGCCGACAAGCGCCAGGCCATATTCGCCGAGTTCTATCAACTGGACAACGGCGAGCGCGAGCGCGGTAAAGGCTTAGGTTTGGGGTTGGCGATCGTCGATCGGTTAGCACAACTGTTATCGGCACCCATTACTGTCATCTCACGGCCAGCGCACGGCTCAATGTTCGCCTTCGATTTGTCGCTCGGCCACGCCCAAGCCGCAGCGGCGATGCCGCATCTGCCGAACGTCGAGCACGATCGCACCGATTCGTTAATCACGATAATCGACGACGATGCCCAGATCCTCGACGCCATGCGTGCACGGCTCGAACGTTGGGGTTACGCGATTGTGACCGCCACTTCTCCAAACGAGGCGATCGCAAAGCTGCGCGCCGGCGGGCAACTGCCCGATGCGATTATTTGCGACTACCGATTGCGCGGTGAGGAAAACGGCATCGACGCCGTCGCTGGCTTGCGCGCGGAATTCAACCGCACTATCCCAGCGTTACTCATTACCGGCGATACCGCCGTCGAGTGCATCGACGAGATTCATGCCAGCGGCTTGCCGATGCTGCATAAGCCGATCAAGGAAGACGCGCTCAATATAGCGTTGATCGCGCTTATCGCAGGCCACCTGCATCGCCCGTCGCTTCATGCAGTCCCAAACGATGTGCCGCAAGAATAGCCTGCGTCCGACTAGCTACGCCGAGCGAACGAAAAATAGAAGACACGTGCATTTTCACCGTCACCTCTGCCAAGCCGAGGCGCGAACCGATTTCTTTATTCGAGCAACCGTTATTCAATAAGCCCAAAATCTGCCGTTGCCGCGGCGTCAGTGTCGGTAGCGCCTCTTGCAGGAAGGTCGCTTCGCCGAAGGGCGAAATCCACGCCGGCTGTTCGGGCAAATGACCCGCCAGCGCACTACGCACCAGGTCGGCCAATATTTCGGTGGCGATCGTCTTCGAGACGAAAAGCTGCGCGCCCGCGCGGAACGCGGCGGCGACATCGCGCCGATCCTCGGAAGCGGAGATAACGATGAGCGCCGCACCCGTACAAGCCCGACGCACCACCGTCACCGCTTCGGTTCCGCTGACGCCGGGAAGGCCGACGTCGAGCATCACCAAACGCACATCGGTAACGGGCACCGCGCGGCGCAAGCCCTCTTCGACCGTGCTAACCGCGATTACGTTGGTTTCGCCGAGCATCGTGCTCAGCAGAATTCGAAGCGCGTCTCGGTAAAGCGGGTGATCTTCGATAACAAGCGCCAAGCCCGGCGCACCCAACTGATCGAAAGTCTCGTTATTTTTCATTGTTGGCTTTCGCCTCCCTGTCGAAAACACCGGGCCGACACTAGGCGTCGACCGGGACACCACCAATGTCACGTATGAGAATTGACACCCAGCGCCTGATTCAATCCGCTGAGGCGGATGAGCGAGCGCATTTGTTCGGGCACATGAACGAGCTTCAGTTCACGACCGGCGGCACGGGCACAATTTAGCCACTCGAGCATTAACGCCAGGCCAGCGCTGTCGGTGCGACGAAGCTCGCTTAGGTCGATCGTAACCGGGCCGTTCGCTTTGGCGAACCAGCCGCCGCTTTGCTGGAAAACATCGGGAACGGTATTGAATGTGAGCTCGCCGGCAACGGCGATCACACCGTCGGCCCGCACATTGGTGCGGGCCTGTTCATTACCGACGCTCACGGACTCGCCTTCGCTTGCCCGGCCTTGACGTCAACTTGGCCGCGGCGATTCATGTCGGCGATACTGGCAATTAATGTGTCTAGCCCTTGCGTGCGGACGCGTTCGGCATATGTGCCACGGTAATTATTGATCAGACTTACGCCTTCGATCGACACGTCGTACACCTTCCAACCCTGATCGGTCCGGAAGAAGCTCAAATTCATGGCGATACTCGGACCGCCTTTCTGCACTACCTCGGTCCGCACCAACCCCTGCTTCTCCTCGGGCGCAGCGTGGAACGGCAAATAACGGATCTCTTGATCGGTGTATTTGAGCAGCGCGGTCGCGTAAGTACGCACCAGCAAATCGCGGAACTCCTTCACGAAGCGTTCGCGCTGTTCTTCGTTAGCATCTTTCCAATTGCGGCCGAGCACCTGTCGCGCCATCGCTTTGAAATCGAAATTCGGCAAAACCTCGCTATCGACCATGGCGTAGAGCTTTTTATGGTCTTTGGCATACTCGTCGCGGTTCGCCTTGATCAGCTCGAGAATGCGATCGGTCGTGGTCTTTACCAATTGATCGGGCGGCACGACATCTGCCACGGCGATACCGACCATCAACAACAACGCTGCAAAGCTGGCAAAAATACGCTGCATATCTTTCTCCGACTAACTTTTTCGCTAGGGCGCCGCCGACTTCGACTTGTCGGCATCGCCTTCCGAGGCCTTACTGAACAAGAACTGGCCGATGAGTTTCTCCAATACCAACGCTGATTGCGTGATTTGGATGACATCACCGGTTTTTAGAGGCTCTTCCGCCCCCCCAGGTTCCATACCGACGTACTGCTCCCCCAGCAATCCTGAGGTCAGAATCGACGCACTGGTATCGTTCGGGATTTTGTTATAGCGACCGTCGATGTTGAGCGTCACTAACGCCTGATAGCGCTCGGAATCGAAGCTGATGTCGGACACGCGGCCAATGCGCACACCGGCCATGGTCACCGCCGACCGCACCTTGAGGCCGCCGATATTGTCGAAGCGCGCCTTCACTTGGTAACCGTTGGCGACGTCGGCACCGCTTAGGTTGCCGACTTTGAATGCGAGCATCGCCAACGCCGCCATTC
Organism: Gammaproteobacteria bacterium; assembly: GCA_016199745.1. NCBI lineage: Bacteria > Pseudomonadati > Pseudomonadota > Gammaproteobacteria > Gammaproteobacteria bacterium. The sequence continues at coordinate 11,952 of JACQFZ010000066.1, read as the reverse complement.
CGGCAACGACAAACACGCCCACCCAAATCTCTAAAAATTTTCGATCCATACGTTAAAAATCCCCCAGCGTCAGGGCTGTCAAAATGAAGTCGAGTCCAAGCACCGCTAACGACGATGTCACCACGGTGCGCGTGGTCGCACTCGCCACGCCTTCGGACGTGGGCACAGCGTCATAACCTTCGAACACGGCGATCCAACTAACGACGAAGCCGAACACCACACTCTTGAGCAGGCCGTTCAAGATATCGTCGTAGAAGTCGACACCGTTTTGCATCTGCGACCAAAACACGCCGTCATCGACACCCAGCCGCACGACGCCGACTAAGTGGCCGCCGATAATACCCACGGCAGTAAACATTGCCGCCAACAGTGGCAGCGAGATCAAACCGGCGATGAAGCGCGGCGCGATGACGCGTGTCATCGGATTGACCGCCATCATTTCCATACCGGCCAACTGCTCGGTCGCCTTCATGAGACCGATTTCGGCGGTCAACGCCGAACCGGCGCGACCGGCGAACAACAATGCCGTTACGACCGGACCAAGCTCGCGCGACAACGATAGCGCTACCAGCAGACCGAGCGACGACTCAGCACCGAAATCCACCAACGTGTTGTAGCCTTGCAGACTCAGCACCATGCCGACGAATAGGCTCGATACCAATATGATAAGCAGCGTTTGCACACCGACCGAATACAGTTGTTGTACGACCAGCCGAAACGCCTTGCGTATTACGGGTGCCAACCGTACGGGCTTCTTCCAAGAAGCAAATAGCAGCTCGTATAAAAACAAGCTCGCGTGCCCGAGTCGGGCGATACGCGCCAACGCCCATTGGCCGACGTGACGGAACAGACTCATGCGCTACCGCCCGTTGTTAAATCTTGCAGATAGTCTGGGGCGGGATAATGGAAACGCACCGGACCGTCCGGCAATCCGGCCATGAACTGCTTGACCTCTTCGGCATCGGATTGCCGCATATCGTCCGGCGTACCGTGCGCCACTACCTGACCGTTGCCCAACAAATATATGTAGTCGGCGATATGGCAGGCCTCTTCAACGTCGTGCGTAACGATAATCGAGGTAATGCCGAGTGCGTCGTTGAGCTCGCGGATCAGCTTGACCGTGACGCCCATCGAGATCGGATCGAGCCCGGTGAACGGCTCGTCGTACATCACCATCATCGGATCGAGCGCGATCGCCCGCGCCAACGCCACGCGCCGGGCCATGCCACCCGACAATTGCGACGGCATGAGATCGCGCGCGCCGCGCAAGCCGACGGTTTCGAGCTTCATCAGCACAACGCTGCGCAGAATCGATTCCGGCAAGCGCGTGTGCTCACGCATCGGGAAGGCGACATTTTCGAAAACGCTAAGATCGGTGAACAAGGCGCCGGCTTGGAACAGCAGCGCCATGCGCTTACGTAACTCGTAGAGCTCGCGCGTGGATAGGTCAGGAACCGATAAGCCGTCGACGAGCACGCGGCCCGACTTCGGTTTGAGGCGGCCACCGATGAGATTTAGCAACGTGGTCTTGCCGCCACCGCTGCCGCCGAGGATGGCAGTGACTTTGCCGCGCGGCACGGACAACGACAGCCCATTGAGGATCTGCCGATCGCCGCGGGCGAACGTCACGTTCTCCAGGCTGACCAGGACATCGTTATTGGACAACATCGCACTGCTCCGCACTTCGCGCTCCCTGTTGGCGGCTTTTGTGACAGCTCGCTTCTATTGGGGTGATGACTGCGGCCAATTCTATGCGGGTCGGTTGGGCTTTGTCACGACATAACACCGCCGGTACCGGGACTATCGCTGTACCAGGGACCGGCGCCAATACCGTTAAAGCAACGGCAATCACCGCATGACGACAGGTTCAATAAATATTTTTCTTATCGCGTTAGCGAGCACAGCGCTTGCTCGTTTGGACAGTTGCCATCACGACAACACGTTGTTAAAGGACCGGCGACAAGTCGTCCGTCCGGCGCACAGAAATTTCGCTAAAGCGCTACGCGATTATGCACGAGATCATCGACCACCGACGGATCGGCGAGTGTGCTGGTATCACCCAGACTATCGAGCTCATTGGCGGCAATCTTACGCAGAATGCGGCGCATGATTTTGCCGGAGCGTGTCTTCGGCAAGCCCGGTGCCCACTGAATGACATCGGGGCTGGCAATGGCACCGATCTCCTTGCGCACTTGTTGCACTAATTCTTGTCGCAAGACGTCGTTCGGTTGCACACCGACCTTCAGCGTGACATAGCAATAGATCCCCTGCCCTTTGATGTCGTGCGGGAAGCCGACGACGGCCGCTTCGGCGACGGCGTGGTGCAACACCAATGCACTTTCGACCTCGGCCGTGCCGAGGCGATGGCCGGAGACGTTGAGCACGTCGTCGACGCGGCCGGTGATCCAGTAATAACCGTCTTGATCGCGGCGGGCGCCGTCGCCGGTGAAGTAATTGCCGGGGTAGGTTTTGAAATAGGTATCGATAAAGCGCTGATGATCGCCGTAAACCGTGCGCATCTGGCCGGGCCATGAACGCGTGATCACCAAATTGCCGGTGCAGGCGCCAGCGAGCACTTTACCGTCGGTATCGACGATGGCGGGCTGTATACCGAAAAATGGCCGCGTTGCCGAACCCGGCTTCAACGGCGTCGCGCCCGGTAACGGCGTAATCAAGATGCCGCCGGTCTCGGTCTGCCACCAGGTGTCGACGATCGGCCGCTTGCTGTCGCCGACGACGCGGTAATACCACTCCCACGCTTCCGGATTGATCGGTTCGCCGACGGTGCCGAGCACACGCAACGTCGCTCGAGACGTTTTTTGTACCGGCGCCTCGCCCTCACGCATGAGCGCACGGATCGCTGTCGGCGCCGTGTAAAAAATGTTGACCTTGTGCTTGTCGATCACTTCCCAAAAGCGCGACGAGCTCGGATAGTTCGGCACACCTTCGAACATCATCGTCGTCGCGCCGTTGGCGAGCGGACCGTAAACAATATAAGAATGACCGGTAACCCAGCCGACGTCGGCGGTACACCAATAAATATCGCCGTCGTGATAGTCGAACACGTATTTATGAGTCATGGCGGCGAACATCAGATAGCCGCCGGTGGTGTGTAATACGCCCTTCGGTTTACCGGTCGACCCGGACGTATAAAGAATGAATAACGGGTCTTCGGCGTCCATTTCTTCCGGCGGACAATCGGCGGCGGCCGCACTCATCAGATCGTGATACCAAACGTCGTGCTTGGCGTTCCAAGCAACGTCGCCGCCGGTGCGCTTGATGACGATCACACTGTGCACGTTCGGGCAATGCGCTAACGCCGCATCGGTATTACGCTTCAGCGGAATCTTCTTACCGCCGCGCAGCCCTTCGTCGGCGGTAACGACGACGCGGCAATCGGAATCGAGAATGCGGTCTTTGAGCGACTCCGGCGAGAAACCACCGAACACGACCGAATGTACAGCGCCGATGCGCGTACACGCCAACATGGCGATGGTCGCCTCGGGGATCATCGGCATATAGATGCACACGCGGTCGCCCTTGTTGACGCCGCGGCTCTTTAATACGTTGGCGAATTTACTAACCTGCGCGTGCAGCTCGCGGTAAGTGAGCTTCTTGTCTTCCTTCGGGTCGTCGCCTTCCCACAGAATCGCCACTTGGTCGGCACGCTTGGCGAGATGCCGATCGATACAGTTGTACGAAACATTGAGCTTGCCGCCTTCGAACCAGCGGATGTACAAGTTGTTCGCGTCGTAATTCCAGTCCGATACTTTTTTCCACGGCTTGAACCAGGTCACGAACTCGTTGGCGCGCTCGGCCCAAAAACCGTCCGGATCTTTCAGCGACTGTTGGTACCACGCGTTATATTTTTGGTCGTCGATGTGCGCGTGACGCGCGACGTCGGCCGGAACGGCGTAAACCTTAGACTCAGACATGGAGCACTCCTAGCGTTAATGGTCTTATGATGCAGCAGTTATATTCGCCGGCTCAAGGGCGCGTTGACAGAAACAACGGCCACACACTCCCTACCTTTGTTGTGACTGCGATTCAGACCGATGGTACCAGCAGCACCAGTCGGATTTTCATCAGCGTCAACGCAACCCACAAGCCGGCGATCAAACAGAACGATGCCCAACCAATCATTCGGTCCGGCACAATGCCGGGCGTGATAAATCGCGTTAGCACCATCACCGGTGTCGTCAGGGTCTTCAAAATTCGATAGAACACGTTGGTTTCACGACCACGACCGGCGAGCAAATAGAGCACGCCTTGGCCGGCAAGCGCGAGTGCGGCAATTTCCATCAACGCTTTCAACACCACGATGATCGTTAGCATATCAACCCTCATTGCTTAGGACAGAACAAAAAGGCCCGCGGTTGCGGGCCTTTTTGTTGTCAACGGCGCGGTAACTCAGCCGGAATACCGGTCCTCGCCGAGGTGCGGATAACGCACGTGCGAGATGAACTCTTGCACTTTGGCCGACGGCGCCGGCGTCAACAAGCTGACGACGATAACCACCAAAAAGCCGAGCGGCAAGCCGAAGATGCCGGCGGAGATCGGATTGATGCCGAACCACAAATTGCCGGCGACTGGCGAGCTAAGACCGAACATGCCGTGCAACCATGGCTGAGTCATGACCATGTAATAGAACGTCAATCCGACGCCGGCGAGCATACCGAGCACCGCGCCCATCTTGTTAGCGCGCTTCCAAAAAATGCCGAGCACCAGCGCTGGAAAGAAGGCCGCGGCCGCCAACGAGAACGCCGCGCCAACCAGGAATAAGATGTCAGCCGGCTTCTTCGCCGCTACCGTCGCCGCGGCGGCGGCCACCACCAGCAACAGTGCCTTCGCCACCATCAGCCGGCGCTTGGTCGACGCATGCGGATCGATCATCTTGTAATACACATCGTGCGACAACGCGTTGGCGATCGTCAGCAGCAGACCGTCGGCCGTCGACAACGCCGCTGCTAAGCCACCGGCCGCCACCAATCCGGAGATTACGTACGGCAACCCGGCAATTTCCGGTGTCGCCAACACGATGATGTCTTGGCCGAGCACGATTTCCGCCAGCTGAACGATGCCGTCGCCGTTCCAGTCCTTGATCGACAACAACGTCGAATCGACCGCCGCCCAATTCGCCGCCCACGCCGGCAGGTTGGCGAAGCTCGAGCCGACCAAATAGTGATAGATGTCGTACTTCACCAATACCGCCAACGCCGGCGCCGTGAAATACAGGAAGAAGATGAACAACAGCGACCAACCGACCGACTTACGCGCTTCGCGCACCGACGGTGTCGTGTAGTAACGCATCAAGATGTGCGGCAGCGCCGCGGTGCCGACCATCAGGCAAGCGACCAGCGCGAGGAAGTTCAAGCGCGCGGTACTGCGCGCCGCTTCGTCTTTACCGGGAAATGCCTCGGCGTGGCGTTTCGGCGGCGACGCGCGCGCTGCCAACGCCTTGTCTTTGGTCCACTGCGCTTCCGCGGCGGCCACATCTTTTGGATACGCGCTGAGCGCCTTGCCGGCGGCATCGATTTCTTCGGCCGGGGCGCTAGCCACTTTCAACGCTAAAATCTTTTTTTCGAGCGCGTCCTTCTCGTCGGCGAATGTCTTCGCCGGATCCTTGAGCTTTTGCTCGGCCATGGCTGCTTGCGCCTTCAGAATCTCGCGCACCTGGATCTCCTTCGGATCCTTGAGCAACACTTCCTCGCGTGCGCTCACCTTTTGCAAGACATAACCGTAGGCGAGCTGCGGCACCGGGGAACCTGTGTGTTTCACCGACAGCCACACCACCGGAATCAGGTAAGCGATGATCAAGATGATGTACTGCGCCACCTGGGTCCACGTTACCGCGCGCATGCCACCGAGGAATGAGCACACTAAAATACCGCCCAGACCGACGAACACGCCGACGCTGAATTCGAGCCCGGTAAAGCGCGACGTGATGAGACCAACGCCATAAATCTGGGCGACCACATAGACGAACGAGCACAGGATGGCGCAGCACACGCCGACTAAGCGCGCCGAGTGGCCGCCGTAACGTTCGCCGAGGAAATCGGGAATAGTGAACTGACCGAACTTGCGCAAGTACGGCGCCAGAAACAGTGCCACCAGCACATAGCCGCCGGTCCAGCCCATGATGAACGCGAGCGCATCGTAACCGCCCAAGTACAAACCGCCAGCCATGCCAATGAATGACGCCGCCGACATCCAATCGGCGCCGGTGGCCATGCCGTTGAACACCGCCGGCACGCGCCGGCCGGCGACGTAGTATTCGGCGACGTCGGTGGTGCGCGAGATAATGCCGATCAAGGCGTACAGGCCGATGGTGACGAATAGAAAGCTGTAACCGATCGAGCGATTCGACAGCCCGTAGTGTTCGGCGATCGCCAACAGGATCAAGAAGAAGATGAAACCACCGGTATAAATGCTGTAGTACTTCCGGAGCGAGCGCTGGAACTCTGACGTGGTCTGCATTCCGATCACTCCTCCTCGGCGACACCGTACTCGCGATCGAGTCGGTTCATGTAATGCGCGTAGTAGAAGATCAAGACGACGTAAACGATTAAGGCACCCTGCGCTGCCATATAGAAACCAAGCGGAAAACCCAGCACGGTGATTTCGTTCAATTCACGGGCGTAGAACCCGACGACATAGGTGACCACGAACCAGATAGCGAGCAGGATAGCGGTGATCTTCAGGTTGCGCTGCCAATATTGGTGGTGCCGTTCGGTCAGCGCCATTCGCATTCTCCTCGTTAATGGGCGACTCCATTAATGGGTAGCGAGATAGGCGCCTGGGCGCATACCCTTACCCGCCCTCGAAAGATAGCTCATCCTGATCCTTGTCGATGCCCGGTCGCTGGACCTTTGGCGACGGCGCTCCTATATATATGTTGTTACCCGCTCGTATGTTGTTATCCCGCCGTGTAGGAGACGTAGATGGACAAGCAAACGGTGTTTGCCAAAACACCCAAAGGCACCGATGAAGCGGACAACCGCACCTACAAGCTCAATATGCGCTTGCGTACGGCCCTGCTAATGGTGAACGGTACCGATTCGGTCGAGGTCATGGCCAAGAAGTTTCATGGGATCGACCAGGTCAACGAACTCCTGCAGGAGCTACTGGCGGACGGCTATATCGTGCAGATCGCGAACTTCAACCAAGTGGCGCGGACGATTGTCAGCCGGATCCACGAGTTACTCGGACCGGATGGCGACGTCGTCACCGAGCGCATCGAGAAAATGAGCACGCAGCCAAATGCCTCGGTAATGGTCGCGCAATTTCTACAACAACGGCGTGAGATGTTCGAAAGCATCGCCGGCAAGCAGAAAACGACGAGCTTCTTTGAGGAAGTGAACCGACTGTTGAGTTAACGCGCGACTTTCCACCCCGCAAGTCGCCATCCTTGACGTATGAATCTTCCTTAACGCGCGGGGGCGGCGTTACTCGTTACTGTGAATCGATCTATGGCGTGTATCTTTCAGGAACAGTAGGCCGATCACAAAAGTCAGAAGTGCCACACCGATCGGATACCACAGACCGTAGTAAATATTACCGGCGGCTGCCACCATCGCCGTCGCTAACAACGGCAACATACCGCCGAACCAGCCGTTGCCGATGTGATACGGCAACGACATCGACGTGTAGCGGATCTTGGTCGGGAACAGCTCGACTAGGAACGCGGCGATCGGGCCGTAGACCATGGTGACGTAGATCACCATGATTACCAACAGCAGCAACGTCATGGGATAGTTGATCTCGTCCTTGTTGGCGCCGCTGGGATAACCGGTCGCCTTTAACGCGTCTTTGTATTTCGCTTCATCCCAACCTTTAAGCTCGACGTTGCCGACACGGGTTATGATCGTCTCACCTGTCACCGCCGGCAGCTGCTGGAATGACAATCCCGACTTTGTCAAAAAATCTTTGGCACGATCGCAATCGCTGAACTTCGTATTCGGCAGTACGAATACCCGAAACTCACAATCACCGGCGGCAACGGTAACCGGCACCGACTGCTGATACTGTTCGAGCGCTGGGTTTACGTAATGCGTCAAACCCTTAAACAGCGGGAAGTACGTCAGCGCGGCGATCAAACAACCGGCAAGAATGATCTTCAGTCGGCCGATGTTGTCGGATAACTTGCCGAAGATAAGGAAGAACGGCGTACCGATCAGCAACGATAGGCCGACCAACGTATACGCCGTCTGGTAATCGAGCTTCAGCGTGATCGTCAAAAAAAACAGTGCATAGAACTGGCCGGTATACCAAACGACACCCTGGCCGGCAGTCGCGCCGAGCAATGCCAGCAGTACATATTTGTTGTTCGGATATTTCAGAAAGCTGTCTCTGAGCGGCGACTTCGAGCCCCGACCTTCCGCCTTCATGCGCTGGAACACCGGCGACTCGTTCAGCTTCAAGCGGATATAAACCGAGTACACCAGCAACACGATCGACAAGATAAACGGGATGCGCCAACCCCAGGCGGTAAACGTCGCCGGTTCCATGAGGCCGCGCGACAAACCGATCACCAGCAACGACAAGAAGAAACCGAGCGTAGCGGTCGTTTGAATCCAGCTGGTAGCATAGCCGCGCTCGTTGTCGGCTGCGTGCTCGGCGACATAGGTCGCGGCACCGCCATACTCGCCGCCGAGCGCCAAGCCCTGTAACAAGCGCAGCGTTACCAGTAGGACCGGCGCGACCCAGCCGATCTTCTCGAACGTCGGCAGGAATCCGACCAGCGCGGTCGACGCACCCATGACGACGATGGTGATCAGGAAGGTGTACTTACGCCCGACCAAATCGCCCAGTCGGCCGAACACAAGCGCGCCGAAGGGCCGCACCAAAAAGCCGGCGGCGTAGGTCGCGAACGCCGACAATAGCGCCGCTGTGTCATTGCCCTTGGGGAAGAACAGCGCGGCGAAGAAGGGTGCCAACGTTGCATACAGATAAAAGTCATACCACTCGAAGACCGTACCGAGCGACGAGGCGAAGATAACGCGTCGCTCTTCGGTTTTCGTTACCAATCGATCGCTCCCGCCCCGATGGCCGACATCTGCTGTTCGGTGCATTCGATTCTCCTTCGCTGCCGTTGTGGGTGGTAGTGGTTTTTGATACGCCTTATCTACTCGCTCTCCAACAATTCGCTCGGTAACTGAAAATCGCCAGCAATACGCCGCTGCAACTTGCGCGCTTGTCGAAACGATTCCTTGAGAATGCGTCGATCGAGATCGCTCAAGCCGTCGGCGTCGACGTGATTGTTGATCGGCCGACCCTCGCGCAACAGTGCCTGCTGATGACGCAATCGCAGCAACTGCAGAAAACTATAAGCATCACACCAAGCATCGACCTCGCTCGCGTCAACGACGCCGAGCTGCGCCGCCGCCCGCAAACGCTCGATCGTATTTGTTTGCGCTATGTCGTTCGCCAACGCCAACAAGCGCGCGCCGTCGACGAACAGCGCCGTGCCCTGACGTTTGAGATCGAGCGTGGTGGCATACTCGCCGACGCTCTCGGCAAACGCGCCGCGCTCCAAACCGATCGGCGCCTGATGGCGCAATGCGCTTTCGCCCAAGCGCTGCAGAAATTGCGGCGCTGCCGACGTTTGCTGCATCAACCAACGGCGTAGCGTCGAGGCTTGCAGCTCGTCGCCATAGACCACGCGAAAATCGAAGTACGTTCCGGCGGCTTGCAGCTGCTCGACAGTTCCGTGCTCGATCCATAGACGAAAACGCTCGCGCCATTCATCGCCGCTGAGGCAACAGGCGGCGTTGCTCGCCATCACGTTATCCCAACACAGCGGATAGCCACAGGTATCGAGTGCCTCGTTGATGGAACGCGCCAGCGGCAACAGTTCGGCGCGCACTTGCTCAGCGTCGCCGCCGGCCGGCACGTCGAACAAGATGCCGTTGTCCTGATCGGTCTTGAGCGTCTGCTCTTGCCGGCCTTCGCTGCCGAAAGCGATCCACGTGAACGGCACCGGCGCCGTGCCCTCCTCGGCAACGCACAGCGTTATTACACGGCGGGCAATATGGTCGTTGAGCGACGCGATGATTTGCGTGAACTGACCGAGCGCGGCGCCCTGCGCCAACATCTGATCGATCAGGCGATGCACGTCGCGGCCGAGCCGGGCGAGCGTCGCCAGGTCCGGCGCCTGTATGATGGCACGCGTCAGACTGACTAAGCCGATACGTTGCATCGAAAATAAATCGCGCTCGGCGACGACACCGACGACGCGATCGTGTTCGACGACACACACATGACTGACGCTGTGGCGCGCCATCAGCATCGCCGCCTCGTGCGCCACCGACCGCGGCGGCAACATCAGCAACCGTGCACTCATAACGCTGGCAATGGACCGATCGAGCGCCGTGCCTTGCGCGACCACACCGAGCAGATCGTTGGTCGTAAAAAGACCGAGCGGCGCACCGGCGCTGTCGGTGACGACGATCGCCGACACGCGTTCGCCATGCAGGCGTGCCGCCACCAATGCCAACGACGTATCCGGCGTACACGTTACCGGCAGACGGCGGATGAGATTTACCAGCGGTGTGTTCAACGAGACATCGCGCGACAGCTCGCCGACGAGCCCCGCTTGCATACCGCGCAACGTTTCGTCGAGCAAGTTCGCCAAGCGCCGCGCGCAAAAGTCGCTGAACACCGGACTTTGCAGCAGCAAGGTTTCGAAGTCGTCGCGGTCGAGCTCGAAGCAGAACGTGTCTTCCACCGCGCGCTGTTTGATCGCCACCGCCCGATGCGCCAGCAACGCGCCGATCGGAAAACATTCACCCGGCACCAGCTCCCAAACCTCGCCCGCGGTCGGCCGGCGCCCACCTTCAAGCTCGCCGCGCACGCGTCCTTGTTTGACGATGTAAAGCGTACGCGCCACACCGCTGACGGGCTGAGTAACGATGGTTCCCTTCGGGTAGAAGCCGATGCGCAGATGCTTTGCTAAAAATTCGAGATGCGCTCCGCTCATACGATCGAACGGCGCATGCTGCCGCAGAAACTCAAGCGTCGGCGCGAGCACCTTGCCCGCCTTCGTCGAGTGGTTTTGTACGTTCGGTCCCACGATGGTTTCGGCGACCTTTTGTGCGAACGGTGCCGAGCTAACAGCAATCCCCGTGCCGGAATACCAGAGGAACGAAATCAAGGAGATAGTTCGAACTTACCGAGCGCGGCGTTACCACGGGTAACACAGTGAGTTACGGGAGGTAACAACTATCTGCAGACACCGACCTGCCGAAAGATCAGCCAATACTTGGTGCCGCCGACACAAAAAGTGGTTAATAAAAATGCAGCGGCGATGCCAATCAGCAGAATGACCACGGCAATCGCCGAGTACCGATAAGCGCGCGAGCTTGGCAAATCCCATTCATGGGCACACGCCTTACACCGCAGCGTCGCCCATTGGAAATAGAGGGGCAACTGTACGATATGCACGACCAGAAACGCCGCCTTCCAGCTAACACGATGTCGATCGATCTGAGTCGACTGGCAACGCGGACAAACGATCGGCGCCTCGTCGTCCAGCGCATATTCACCGCGATCGTGAGCACTGAGAATTTCGACCGCACGCCCGGCATCGTGGTGATTGACATACAGCTTCACTTCGCCCAACGCCAACGACCATGTCCAAAGAAGGCCGGCATGATGTTCATGACAAACAAATGCCGGCACACCTTCGGCGTCGAGGCGACCACGGGCCAGGTGGGCTTCCAACGGAGTCAGGTAAGCGGCGATCTGGACAAGCATATTTTTATTTTTGGTGAATCGATTAGCGTTCTTAAATTCTAGTTTGTTTTTTTATGTTATGTATCTATGGACTCCACCCGATTTGCAAGAAGAAGATTAACCGCTTACCCCGAGGTTGAAATTGCACGTATCTATTCGGCCTGTTTGTTGAGCGGTTCTCTCGCTCGGGCCAGGATGCAAAGCGCGCACCGGGATCCG